>DATHNU010000151.1:0-3026 GCA_035485695.1 Reyranella sp.
GACAGCGCCAGCGCGCCCGTCAGGTAGGTCTTGGCGTCGACGAATTCCTGCTCGGTCGGTCCCTCGGTGCGCAGGCGCGCCAGCTCGGCGCGCACGACGCGCAGCGCCTCGGCAACCCGCTCGTTGGCGGAGGCCGTCGAGATCACCAGAAGGGCTGCCTTGCGGTAGACGCGGAGCGTGCTCGACGCACCGTAGGCCAGCCCGCGCTTTTCGCGCACTTCGCTGAACAGCCGCGACTGCTGGCCGCCGCCGCCCAGGATGTGATTGAGCGCCAGTGCCGCATACCAGTCGGGATCGTCGCGCGCGATGCCGGGCAGCGCCAGCAGCGCCGTGCTCTGCGGCACGGCACGCTCGACGACCACGGTGCGCGACTTGGTGGGCGGCTGCCACTCGGTCGGCAGCACCAGCGGCGTGCCCAGCGGCAGGCTGCCGAAGGCGCGATCGAGCAGGCGGCCCAGCTCGGCTTCGTCGATATCGCCGACCGCGGCCACGATCAGGCCGCTCCGCGTCAGCAGCGCGGCCGCCCGTTGCTTGAGCATCGGGGGCGTGAGCGTCTTCAGGTCGTCCGCCGTGCCGTCGGGGTCGTTGGCATAGGGATGGCCGGCGAACTCGGTGGCCATCAGGGTGCGGGACGCGACCGAGGCCGGCCGCTCCCTCGCCTGGTTCAGGGCCGCGACGATCTGGGCGCGGCGCTGCTCGACCATGTCGGCGTCGAAACGCGGCGCGGTGAGCGCCAGCCGCAACAGCTCGAAGCCCTCCTCGCGATTGGCCGACAGCACGCGCAACGTGCCGCCCAGCCGATCGAGCGAGGCGCTGAAATCGAGCGACGCGGCAGCGTCCTCCTGACGCCGCTGGAAGGCCTGGAAGGCAAGCGGCCCCGCGCCATCGGTCAGCAGCGTGGCCATGAGGTTGGTGATGCCGGACTGGCCCTTGGGATCGGACGCTGCACCGCCGGCAAAGGAGAAAGCCACCGACACCACGGGCGCGCTCTTGTCCTGGACCAGCCACGCCTTCACCCCGAGCGGCGTCGTCACCGCCTTGATTTCGACCGCGCCGGCGGCCGGCAGCCAGAGCATGATCGCGACGAGCGCGCCCAACAGACTGCGCAAGACGGTCATCGGCCGCGTCATCGGCTGCCGGCCTGCGGCGTCAGCATGGCGGTCACCAGGCCGTCGGGGCGCCAGACATGGCGCGCGGCGGCAACCACGTCGGCCGGCGTGACGGCGGAAATGCGCTGTGGCCAGGCGTCGATATCGGCCATCGTGCCGCCGATGGCGAGGGTGGCGCCGTAGGTGCGCGGGCCGCTCGCCAGGGAGTCCTGCGAATAGATGGCGGCCGCCAAAAGCTGGTTCTGCGCCCGTTCCACTTCCTCCGCCGTGGCGCCCTCGTCGATCAGCTTGCCGAGCTGGCCGCCGATGGCGCTCTCGACTTCCGCCATCGGGCTGTTGGGCGCGGGATGGACGCCGAGATCGAACGTGCTGAGGCCGAGACTGGTCGGGCTGTAACTCGCCCAGGTCGACAGGCCGAGCTTGCGATCGACCACCACGGCACGCCACAGGCGGCTGGTCTCGCCGCCACCCAGCAGGTGGGCCAGCACCTGCAGCGCATAGGCATGCTGCGTCTGGCCCTTGGCGTAGGACGGCGCCAGGTAGTGCCGCGACCAGCGCGGCTCGGCGACGCGGGCATCGGCGCGGATCGTGCGCTGCGGCAGATCGGCGGCACCCGCGTCCGGACGGCGGCGCGGCTCGACCTTGCGGGCGGCGATCGGGCCATAATACTTCTCGGCCAGCTTGCGCACCTGCTCGACAGTCGTGTCGCCGGCCACGAGCAGGATCGCGTTGTTGGGCGCGTAATACTTCCCATAGAATGCCACGAGGTCGCCGACGGTAAGCCTCTTCACGTCATCGACGTAGCCGCTGACCGGCATGCCGTAGGGCTTGTGCCGGCCGAACAGCTGCTCGGCCACGGCCTCGCCGAGGAGCGCGCCGGGCGAATTCTCGGTCCGCATGCGCCGCTCCTCGAGCACGACCTGGCGCTCGGGGATCAGCTCCTTCTCGGTGATGCGCAGGCCCACCATGCGATCGGCTTCCATGCGCATCATGAGCTCGAGCCGGTCGGGCGCCACCGTCTGGTAGTAGCCGGTGGAGTCATAGGTCGTGTAGGCGTTGTCGCGCCCGCCGTTCTTCGACACGGTGCGCGTGAACTCGGTAGGTCCCACGAGGGCCGTGCCCTTGAACATCATGTGCTCGAGGAAGTGCGCGATGCCGGTCTTGCCGAACACCTCGTCGGCGCTGCCGACCTTGTAGATCACGAGCTGGGTGACGATCGGCGCGCGAGAAGACGGCAGCACGACGGCCTGCAGGCCGTTGGCCAGCGTGAAGGTCTCGGCCCGGCGCCGTTCGACGGAGAACAGCTTGGCCGACGCCGGTGCCTGCGGCGCGAACGCCAGGCCCGCGCCGATGCCGCCGAGCAGGACACGGCGGCGCATCATCGGGCTCGCTCTCAGAAGACGCCTTCGAGAAGGCCGCGCTTGCGCCGCGTGATGGTCGGCGGGTTGCCGGTGACGGGCTGGCCGGCCGCCTGGGCGTCGCGCAGGCGCTGCTGCTCCTTGGTCGGGTCGATGATGGTGCCCGCGGGCCGCGGATCCTGCCAGAAGATCAGGCTGTCGACGAAGGACTTGTCGTTGTCGTTCAGCGTCTTGGTGTCCTGGTTGACCCGGCTGCGGATGTTGGGGTCGATGCCGCTACCGGCGCTCTGGCCCGCCTTCTGAACCAGCGCCTGCTCCGAGCCGGTCGCGCCGGGCGGCGGCGGACCGCCGCCGCCGGGGACGCGCTGCTGGAGGCGGCCGGCCAGCGCCGGCGACAGCGCTTCCTTGGCCTGGTCGGCCGGGGTCACTTCCTGCGGCCTGGGCTCGCCCGGCCGCGGCGGACGCAACTCGGCGTTGGGCGGCATGGTGAGCGGCGAATGCGAGACGATCTTGAATTCGTCGGGCGACACTTTCTTGCCGCCGCCGATATTCTCCAACA
>DATHNU010000152.1:0-5597 GCA_035485695.1 Reyranella sp.
ATTACGGCGGTTACGAGGACCCGAAGCTGATCGAGATCTACAATTCGATGTTGCGCGAGACCGACCCGGCCAAGCAGCGCGCCAAGATGCGCGAGTTCGAGACCTATGCGCTCGACACCCAGGTCGACACCATCATGACGCCGTGGTGGAGCCGCATCATCACCCATCGCTCCTACATGAAGGGCTGGAAGATCAGCCCCAGCCACTATCTCAACCTCAACCTGGCGAACATCTGGCTCGACAAGTAGGCGGGGCCACGCCGGGGCTCGCCCATGTATCGCTACATCCTGAACCGCCTGCTGCTGTCGATCCCGACCCTGATCGGGGCGGCAGCACTGGTGTTCATCCTGATGCGTCTTATTCCCGGCGACATCTGCGTGGTGCGACTGGGTTCGGGCGGATCGATCAATCCGACGGCGGTCGCCAACTGCCACGCCCAGCTCGGCCTCGACCGCTCACTGGTGTTGCAGTTCCTCGACTTCATCGCGGGCTTTGCGCGGGGCGATTTCGGCACCTCGATGTGGTCGGGCAAGCCGGTCAGCGAAGAGATCATCACGCGCATCCCGGTGTCGCTGGAGATCGCCCTGCTGGCGACCCTGGTGGCGGTGCTGATCGCTATCCCGTTGGGCACGATCTCCGCACTGCACCAGAACAGCTGGCTCGATCATATCGTGCGTACGGTGGCGATCGCGGGCATCGCCACGCCGTCGTTCTGGCTCGGCATCATGTCGATCCTGGTGGTGCTGGAGATCTCGCATCTCGCCTTCGGTGCGCCCTGGATGCCGCCCATCGACTATGTTTCGCTGTGGGACGATCCGCTGCGCAACCTGTCGATCGTGATCCTGCCCGCGCTCACCATCGGCTACCGTTATTCGGCGGTGACCATGCGGATGACCCGCTCGGCCATGCTGGAAGTGCTGCGCGAGGACTATATCCGCACCGCCCGTTCCAAGGGCCTGTTCGAGCACATCGTCATCAATCGGCACGCGCTGCAGAATGCGCTGCTGCCGGTGGTGACTCTGATCGGCATCGAGTTCGCCTTCCTGATCGGCGGGCTCGTGGTCACCGAGCAGGTGTTCAACCTGAACGGCATCGGCCGGCTGTTCGTGCTGGCGGTGCAGAACCAGGATTACACGCTGACCCAGGCGTTGGTGATGCTGACGGTGGCCATCTTCGTCGTCACCAACCTCGTGGTCGACGTTCTCTATGCGTGGCTCGATCCGCGCATCCGGTTCGGGTGAGGGGAGTTTCGCGATGACGGTCCTGGTCCAAGATGCTCCCGCGTTCCGCCGCTCGTGGCTCGATTCGGCGCTCATCTTTGCCCGCCGCCAGCCGCTCGGCACCTTCGGCCTGATCGTCGTCGTCATCGCCGCGATCGCCGGCCTGTCGGCCGAATGGATCGCGCCCTACAGCCCCACCGCCAACGACTTTGCCGCCATGACCGAGCCGCCCAGCGCCGCCCATTGGCTGGGCACCGACCAGTTCGGCCGGGACCTGCTGTCGCGCATCATCTATGGCGCCCGCACCGCGCTCATCATCGGCTTCGTCTCGGCCTTCGTCGGCGGCTTCGCGGGTCTCGTGCTGGGCGTTGGCAGCGCCTATTTCGGCGGCGTGATCGACCTCATCCTGCAGCGCGTGATGGACGTGCTGATGGCCTTCCCGCTGATCATCATGGCGCTGGCCGTGGTCGCGATCTTCGGCACCGGCGTGCAGAACGTGATCGTCGCCATCACCGTGCCGCTGGTGCCGCGCTGCGCGCGCGTGGTGCGGGCGAGCGCGCTCTCGATTCGCGAGGTACCCTACATCGACGCGGCACGGACCTGCGGCTTCGGTCATGCCCGCATCATCCTGCGCCACATGGTGCCCAATGTGGTGGCGCCGTTCCTGATCATGCTGACCGCCTTCGTCGGCCAGGCGATCCTGGCCGAGGCGTCGCTGTCCTATCTTGGGCTCGGCGTGCAGGAGCCGACGCCGGCCTGGGGGCTGATGCTGCAGGGCGGCGCCGAGGAATACGCCTCGACCGCGCCCTGGATCGCCATCTTTCCCGGCCTTGCGATTGCCCTCACCGTGTTCGGCTTCAGCCTGTTCGGCGATGCGCTGCGCGACGCCATCGACCCCAAGCTGCGCGAGCGGTGATCTAGGGTCCGCCCAGCGCCTCGCTGAGGCCACCGAGCGCGTTCAGGGCCGGCGCGAAGCCGCTGAACGGCGCTGTCTGGATCACCGCCTCGATCACTTCGGTGCGGCTCAGTCCCATGTTGAGCGCCGACTGGCCGAACTTCTTCACCTGGCCGTCGAGCCTGAGCGCCGTGAACGCCGCCACCGCGACCAGCGCCCGCCGGCGCAGATCGAGGCCGGGCCGGAACCAGATCTCGCCGTAGCCGTACTGGACCGCCAGCGGATAGAGCGCGCCCGTCACTTCATTGCCGGGTGCGGCGTAGCCCTGAGTCGCGCGCTCGCCGTGCAGCTGCTGCATGAGCTCGCGGCCGCGCGCCGTCAGCGCGTCGAGCGAGTCCTCGCGCGCGGTCTCCTCCGGGATCGCCACGCCGCGCGCGACAAACACCGCGCCGGCCGCCTCGATGGCTTCCTCCGACGCGGCGAAGCCTGCATAGATGCCGATCTGGATCAGGATCTCGACGATCGCCCGCGCCGACAGGCCAAGATCGAGCGCGGCGCTTACGTGGCGGCGGAGCTTGGGTAGGCGCTGGACCGCGGCGAGCGCCGCCAGGGCACAGACCATGCGGTCGTCAAGGGCGAGACCTGTTCGGCTCCAGGTGGCGCCGTAGCTCGCCTCGGTGTTGAGTGTCCGCATGATCGCCGGCGCGCCGTCATCGTCGCCGAACAGGCGCCGGCGCATCGCTTCGCCCTGCTCGCGCAGCGTGTCGCGTCCGCTCATGGCAACAATCCTCTGCTGAAAGTCAAAACACCACCTCGCCGGCGAGATGGCAACGGGTGAAATGGCCCGGCGCGATTTCGCGCAGCTCGGGCGCTTCGACCCGGCAGCGCGCGATGGCGTGGCGGCAGCGCGGATGGAAGTAGCAGCCTGAGGGCGGTGCGGCGGGGCTGGGCACTTCGCCGCCTAAAATGCCGTCGGTGGTGTGCACCCGCGGGTCGGGGACGGGCACTGCACGCATCAGGGCGGCCGTATAGGGGTGCTGGGGTTCGCGGAAGATTTCGTCGGTCGGCGCGAGTTCGACGAGCTGGCCCACGTACATCACTGCGATGCGATCGGATATGTGGCGCACCACCGAGAGATCGTGGGCAACAAAGAGGAACGTCAGTTTCAGGCGCGCCTGCAGCTCGAGCAGCAAGTTCAGGACCTGCGCCTGGACCGAGACGTCGAGCGCCGAGACCGGCTCGTCGGCGACGACCAGGCGCGGGTTGGTGGCGAGCGCGCGGGCGATGCCGATGCGCTGGCGCTGGCCGCCCGAGAAGGCATGCGGGAAGCGGTGCATGAATTCAGGGCGCAGGCCCACCAGGCGCAGCAGCTCGGCCACCCGGTCGGCCCTTTCGCGACGGTTGCCCATGCCGTTCACCAGCAGCGGCTCGCCGACATTGTCGAGCAGGGTCATGCGCGGGTTGAGCGAGCCGAACGGGTCCTGGAAGATCATCTGGATCTCGGCCCGCAGCGGCAGCAGTTCGGCCGGCTTCAGCGCCGCGAGGTCGACCAGCTTTCCGGCGCGTGTGCGGTAGAGGATTTCACCGCCCGTCGGATCGATGGCGCGCAGGATGCAGCGCGAGGCGGTGGTCTTGCCGCAGCCGCTTTCGCCCACTAGGCCCAACGTCTCGCCCTCGTTGACGGTGAAGTCGACGCCGTCGACGGCACGCACGTGGCCCACGGTGCGCTGCAGGAAGCCCCTGGTGATGGGGAAGAACTTCTGCAGACCGCGCACGTCGAGCAGCGGGCCGGGTGTCGATGGGGCGGAAGCGTCGCTCATGCCGGCTCCACGGCGTCGCTGTACAAGAAGCAGCTCGCAAGCTGGCGGTCGTTCACGGGCTGCAGGCTGGGAACGGCGGTCGAGCAGCGCTCCATCACCTGCGGGCAGCGCGGATGGAACGGGCAGCCGGCCGGTCGGTTGAACGGATGGGGCAGCGACCCGCTGATGACGGGCAGTGCCACGCGGGTCTCGCCGTAGAGGCTCGGGATCGAGCGCAGCAGGGCCTTGGTATAGGGATGCTTGGGGGCGTGGAAGATGTCGTCGACCGGACCTTGCTCCATGACGCGGCCGAGATACATGACGACAACGTAGCTCGCCATCTGCGCGATCACGCCCAGGTCATGGGTGATGAAGATGATGGCGGTGTTGTACTTGGCCTGCAGGTCGCGCAGCAGCGCCAGCACCTGAGCCTGGGTGGTGACGTCGATGGCGGTGGTCGGCTCGTCGGCGATCAGCAGGCGCGGCTTGCAGCTAAGCGCCATGGCGATCATGGCGCGCTGGCGCAGGCCGCCCGAGAGCTGCCAGGAGTAGGCATCGACCCTCTGCTCCGGCATCGAGATGCCGACGTCGCGGAACAGCCCGACCGTGATGTCGCGCGCCTCGCGCCGGCTGAGCTTTTCCGCCTGCCAGCGGTGGCTGTGCAGCAGGATGGCCTCGATGACCTGATCGCCCACCGTGTGCACGGGGCTGAAGGCGGCCATCGGCTCCTGCGGGATGAGCGCGATCTCGCCGCCGCGGATGTCGCGCATCAGCGCGCCGCGCGGCGGCAATTGCGCGAGGTCGACCACCTCGCCGCCGTCTTCCTGGCCGGGCGGTCGGCGCCGGAAGCGGATCTCGCCCGAGGTGATGCGCCCCGGGCGTTCGACCAGCTGCAGGATCGCCTTCATGGTGACGCTCTTGCCGCAGCCGCTCTCGCCTACGATGCCCAGCACCTGTCCGGGCATGACATCGAAGCTGGTGCCGTCGACGGCGCGCACCAACCCCTCGTCGAGCGCGAAGGACACTTTCAGGTCGCGCACGGAGAGCAGCGGGGTTGAGGTATCGGCGTTCACAGCGCCCTCAATGACTGTACGGGTCGGCGGCATCGCGCAGCCCGTCGCCCACCAGGTTGAAGGCGAGCACGGCCACGATGACGACGAGGGCAGGGGTCAGGAGCCAGGGGGCGAGCGCCAGGGTCTGGATGTTCTGCGCTTCCTGCAGCAGCACGCCCCAGCTGATGGCCGGCGGGCGGATGCCGAGGCCCAGGAAGGAGAGCGAGGTCTCGTTGATGATCATCACCGGAATGGCGAGCGAGCTGGTGGCGATGATGTGGCTCAGGAAGGTCGGCACCATGTGGCGCAGGATGATGCGCATGCGTGAGCAGCCGGCGAGGCGGGCGGCCAGCACGAAATCCTCCTCGCGGAGCGCGAGGAAGCGGCCGCGCACTTCGCGGCCGAGCGTCGTCCAGCCGACCAGCGAGAGGATCACGGTGATGGCGAAGAAGACCTGTATCGGCGTCCAGTCGCGCGGCAGGGCGGCGCTCAGCGCCAGCCAGATCGGGATGGTCGGCACGGATTGCAGCAGCTCGATCAGGCGCTGGATCACCTGGTCGGTCTTGCCGCCGACATAGCCCGAGATGCCGCCCAGCACGACGCCCAGGATGACGCTCAGCGCCACCGCCAC
>DATHNU010000153.1:0-3686 GCA_035485695.1 Reyranella sp.
CATCCAGGCGTTCGGCGACCACAAGGGCTCGGGCCTGGCCTTCATGTGCGAGATCCTGGGCGGGGCGCTGTCGGGCACCGGCACGACCGATCCCCAGCGCGGCCGCTTCGCCAACGGCATGCTGTCCTTCTACGTCGATCCTTCGGTGTTCGACCCGGTGGGCTTCTTCCCCGCCGACATCGCCAAGTACGTCGACTTCGTGAAAAGCGCCCAGCCGGCGGCGCCGGGCGGCGAGGTGCTGGTGCCAGGCGAGCCCGAGGCGCGCATGCGGACCAGGCGGCTGGCCGAGGGCGTGCCGCTGCCCGACGACACCTGGGCCGCCATCGTCGAAACGGCGCGCTCCGTAGGGCTTGACGAGCGGCGTATCCAGCAGGCGACAATGTAGCCCGCACGACAGCACGATAGGTGGCGAGATGACGACCTACCAGCGCATCACTGTTTCACCGATAGCCGGCGCCCTGGGCGCTGAAATCGGCGGCGTCGACATCGCAGCCGGTGTCGACGATGCGACGATCGCCGAGATCCGCCGAGCCCTGCTTGAGCATCTGGTGATCTTCTTCCGCGATCAGCAGCTCGACGACGACAGCCACAAGGCGTTCTCGCGCCGGTTTGGCGAGCTCTTCGTTCATCCCAACTACGATTTTGGCCAGGCCGAGCGCGAGATCGTGCGCGTCGTGCGCGCGCCCGGCGACGAGCGCATCGTCGGCGAGGAATGGCACACCGATACGACGATGATGCGCGAGCCTCCGATGGGCTCCATTCTCTACGCAATCGAGGTACCGCCCTATGGCGGCGATACGCTGTTCGCCAATCAGTACCTGGCCTACGAGTCGTTGTCCGACGGCATGAAGACGATGCTTGGCGGGCTGAAAGTGGTGCATAGCGACATCAGGGTCGCCGGACCGCAGGCGGGACTGAATGCGCGGCGATCGAGCAAAGTGCGCGAGGATGCCAACTGGCGGCCCACCGAGAACGTACATCCGGCCGTGCGCACCCATCCGGAAACGGGCCGCAAATGCCTGTTCGTGAACCACTCCTATTCCTGCCGGTTCGACGGCATGACGGATCAGGAGAGCCGCCCGTTGCTGGACTTCCTGATGAATCACGGCCATCGCCCCGAGTTCACCTGCCGGTTTCGCTGGCAAGCCGGCTCGATCGCGTTCTGGGACAATCGTTGCACCAAGCACCTCGCGGTCCACGATGCCGGTCCGTTCCACAGGAAGATGCAACGCACACAGATTGCCGGCGGACCGGTCGCTTAGGCCTAGCGACCCGGCTTCATCCGCAGGCGATGGATCGCGCCGGCCACCGGATCGGTGAAAGCGAGCGTCGCTTCGTAGTCGTCGTGCAGCAGGTGGCGCAGCGCGTCCAGTCGGACGCTGCCGGCGACCATGCCGGTCGCGGTCTCGAGCTGCGACTGGTCCATGTCCCATAACCGCACCACCAGCACGTCGTAGCCCAGCGCCAGCGCGCGATCGATCTGGCGGCGGAGGTCGGCCACCTGCCGCTCGTCGCTCCAGTCGGGATGGCGCAGCACCTGGCCGGTAAAGCCGATCCACTTGAATTTGGGGGCCGCCTGCGGCGCCGGCCCCAGCGCGTCGCTGCCGGGCTCGGCGCTGCCCCAGTGTAGCGAGGCGTAGACCATCGCCCAGTCGAAATCGTGCATCAGCCAGACGGTGCGCGAGGGATCGGCCTCATGCTCGAGCCGTTCGATCGCCCGCTGCCAGGCGCTGTCGAGCCCGCGCAGCGGCGCCAGGCTCCAGACATTGTAGGCGAACAGCGCCACCGTCAGCCCGGCCAGCGCCGCCAGTCCGCGCGCCCCGTAGCGCCGCCGCGCCGCCACCAGCACCAGCGCCCAGGCGACCGTCAGCCAGGCCATGACGTTGATCTGCATCTGCGGATCCTGCGGCTGCGAATAGAGGTTGAAGACGCAACCGGCCACGAAGGTGACGCCGAAGATGGCGCTGAGCGCCCGGGCGCGCGGATCATGCCGGGCGCGCCACAGCATGGGCAGCGCCACGGCCGCGACCGCCACCATCCAGATCGTCGAGGTATAGCGCCAGATGTCCCAGCCCGGGATGCCGGGGATGGCGGCGACGCCCGCACCCAGCAGATACGCCACCATGCCGTCCCACAGATAGCCGACCTTGGGCCAGGTGAAACCCGCCCAGACGGAACGCACAGCTTTGCCCGTCCACAAGAGATCGACCGGGCCGACAGCGTCCTCGTGGCCCTGCCAGGCCAGGGCGACGACGCACGCCGTGGCGACCATGCCGGCGAGGAAGAGCGCGATCCAGCCCAGCCGTCGCACCGGCCGTTGCTCGCAGAGCCAAAGGGCCGCCAGCAGGCCGGGCAGGGTGGGGAACATCAGCCGCCATTCCATCAGCCAGGCGAGCGAGAACAGCACCGCGACCGCCGCGACCCGCGCTGCCGTGGGCCGCGCGAACCAGACGCTCGCCAGCGCCATGGCGGCGAACAGCACGGTGTAGCTCGGCAGGATGTCCTCGTTCACGATGGCGAGGAACATCACGAAGCTCGAGGCGAGATGGAACATCGCCGCCAGGAGCGCGATCAGGCGATCGCCGGTCAGGCTGCGGATCAGCAGATAGACCACGGCCAGGCAGAGGCTGCAGCTCACCGCGTTCAGGATGGTGATCTGCCGCCGCGGATCGCCCGCGAACACACTCAAAAGATCGAGCAGCCGGCAGAGCGCGCCATAGAGCGGATAGTAGAGGTAGTTCGAGGGATAGAGCGGCGCGTTGGCCGGATCGGTGACCCACGGCCTGAGCTCCAGGCTCTTGAACACGCCGTTGCCCGTGAGGCCGCCCTGGGCATTGTCGAACCACAGCACGATGGCGATCAGGAGTGCGCTGCCGCCCAGCGCGAGCAGGGTGAGGTCGGCAAAATAGCCGCCTGAGTTGGCAGATGGGCGGGCGGAACTCGAGGCGAAGACCAAGGCGGCAAATTATATCGGCAAGCAGCCCGGTGTGCCTATCGGGCGATT
This sequence comes from Reyranella sp., assembly GCA_035485695.1. GTDB lineage: Bacteria > Pseudomonadota > Alphaproteobacteria > Reyranellales > Reyranellaceae > Reyranella. The sequence goes on from DATHNU010000153.1 coordinate 3,005, forward strand.
TGAGGAATGACAATCGCCCACATCGGCTTGCGGGACACGATCAGTCTCTGTGCAACCGCCAGACTTTGCGGCCGTTGACCTCGCCACAAAGGGAGTTACCGATGAAAAGCCTTCCCATCGTAACCATGATGATGGTCGGCATGGCCACTGCCTGTTCCGTCAACCATGAAACCGTTCAGCGGCCGGCACCGCCGCCGCCGACCGTTGCCACCGGACCGGCAGCGCCTCAACCGGCAATAATAGGGTCAACCCAGCCGACATCAACGACGACAATGATGACTAATCCGGGCGCGCCGGGGCCAATCGTCGTCAACGATTTCGACCCGCCCCAGAGGGTGCGATAGCGTCGATCCGAGAGCGGTTGGCGGGCGCTTCCGAGCGAGGCGGGGTGGCCGGAAGCCTGGGTTGCGCTGGCCATCGGCACGGTCAGCGGTCATTGTGGGCAAAGCCTATTCCAGGCTGGAAGCTCCGCCCATGAAATCTCTCGCCGTCGCGTTAGCACTCCTTTGCGTCGTCGGCGCCTGCGCGACGAAACAGGAAAATGTCGAACAGCCTGCGTCGCCGAGGCCGGCAGCCGATATGACTACTTCGCCGCCTCCGTCGGGATCGTGGATCATGGAAGGGCCTAACCCGCGTCCGCGGTAGCCTATCCTGTCGCCAGCCACCGGCAGCGATCTCAGCG
>DATHNU010000154.1:0-2159 GCA_035485695.1 Reyranella sp.
AATTCCCAGCGGCCGGCTACTGGCCGGCTCTTTCTTGGCCGGTCATGATCTGCGGCTGTCGATTCACACACAATAAAGCTGTCGTGTAGCGTGATAGAAAAAACCTATCGACTTCGGCCACTCAAGCTGAATTGATCTATGATAAAGATCAACTGATTGAACAAATCACGTGTGGAATACCACTAATAGTATTACATCATCGTCCTGGCCAGTGAGCTGGCCTCAGCCACCAAGGCACTCGCCAGTGGCGCCATCGGCTCGCGCGGCGGTACGACCAGGCCGATCTGGTGCACCACCTCGGGCTCGACGATGGGGATCGACCGCAGGCGCTCGGTCAGGCCCAGCGTGTCGGCGAGCTTCTCCGGCATGACGCTGGCCCACCGGCCGGTGCGCACATGGGAGAACAGCACGATCATCGAATTGGATTCGAGCGTCGGATCGGGCTGGCCGCCGGCGGCATGCAGCAGGCTGTCAATAATGCGCCGGTTCTGCATGTCCGGCGTCAGCAGGCAAAGCGGGATTTTAGCGACCTCCGCCCACGTCACCTTGTCACGATCACCGAGCGGACTGCTTTCCGATGTCAGCAGGCGGTACTGCTCGAGGTAAAGCGGCACGGCGCGCATGCGGCCCAGCGGCTCGTTGTCGATGTAGGTCAGGCCGGCATCGACTTCGAGGTTCTCCAGCATCGACAGCACCTCTGCCGAGGTGCGCGACAGGACGGTGAACTTCACGTTGGGATGCTTGGCGCGAAAGGGCGTGGTCAAGGTCGAGACCATGGCGAGCGCGGTCGGGATCGCCGCGATCTTGAGATGTCCGCTCAGTCCCTTCTTCAGCGTCTGCATTTCCTGGCGCATGGCGCGGGTGTCGGCGACGATGCCGCGCGCCCAGTCGAGGACCCGCTCGCCTTCCGAGGTGAAGCCCAAGAAGCGCGAGGTGCGCTGCACCAGCATGACGCCCAGCGTGTCTTCGAGCTGCTTGATGCCGGCCGAGAAGGTCGGCTGCGTCACGCCGCACTGTTCGGCGGCCCGGCCGAAATTGCGCTCGCGCGCCAGCGCCAGAAGATATTCGAGCTTGTCGATCATTCTAGAGTCCCAGAGTGAGCTGCGGCGGCGGCGCCGACTCGGCCCCGCTGCTCATGTTCGACAGCGACACGCCCAGCAGCCGCACCCGCTTTTCCAGAGGGAAGACCGTGCGCACCAGCTCGATGCTGGTCCGTTCCAGCACGTCGCGGCTCGACACCGGCTCGGCGAGCGTCCGGCTGCGGGTCACGATCTGGAAGTCGGCATACTTGATCTTCACCGTGACGGTCCGGCCCGCGACACCCGTGCGCTGGCAGTACGACCAGACATCCTCCAGTACCGAGGCGATGCCTTCCTCGATTTCGGCCGGTCGGCCGAGATCCTGCATGAAGGTCGTCTCCGAGCCGACCGACTTGCGCGGCCGGTTGGGCACAACCCGGCGATCGTCGCGGCCGCGGGCGATGGCGTAGTAGTAGGTCCCCGCCCTGCCGAAATACTGTTCGAGGAATTCGAGCGACTGCGCCTTGAGGTCGGCGCCGTTATGGATGCCGAGCCGGTTCATCTTTTCCGCCGTCTTCGGACCGACACCGTGGAACTTGGCCACCGGCAGACCCTCGACGAAAGCCGGCCCCTTGTCCGGCGGAATTACGGTCTGGCCGTTGGGCTTGCGATGGTCGGAGGCGAGCTTGGCCAAAAACTTGTTGTAGGAGATGCCGGCCGAGGCGGTGAGGCCGGTGCGCTCGAGGATGCGGGCGCGGATCTCGCGCGCGATCTCGCTGGCGAGCGGCATGCCTTTGAGGTTGGTGGTGACGTCGAGATAGGCCTCGTCGAGCGACAGCGGTTCGACGAGCGGCGTGTAGTCGAGGAAGATCTCGCGGATCTGGCGCGACACTTCCTTGTAGACGTCGAAGCGCGGCTTGACGAATACCAGCTCGGCACAGAGCCGCTGGGCCGTCGCCGACGGCATGGCCGAGCGCACGCCGAAGGTGCGCGCCTCGTAGCTCGCCGCCATGACCACGCCGCGCTGGCGCCCGCCCACCGCCACGGGCTTGCCGCGCAGCTCGGGCGCATCGCGCTGCTCCACGGACGCGTAGAAGGCGTCCATGTCGACATGGATGATCTTGCGGATCTCCGGCTCGG
>DATHNU010000155.1:0-5961 GCA_035485695.1 Reyranella sp.
CCGACGCCGTCGATCACCGGCTCGAGGCCTGCTTCCCTCATGCGGCCGGCCAGCCAGTGCCGGCTCTCGACGTCCTGCGGCGAGAGGTGCGGGCGATGCACGCCGGTCTCATAGCGGCCGAAGTCGGCGATCCGCGCTTCAACTCGATCTGGACGCTGGCCGGTACGCCTTGTGTTACCCTGCCGTCCGGCAGCGGCGCCAAGGGCCTGCCGCTCGGCCTGCAACTGGTCGGGCTGCGCCACGAGGACAACCGGCTGCTCTCCACCGCCGCATGGGTCGCGGCCCATCTCGACTGAGGCTTCGTCATGCCCCGCATCAACGGCGAAAGACTTTTGGGCGACCTTCGCCGCATCGCCGATTTCGGCCGCTACCAGACCGGCGTTCATCGCCCGCATCTCTCGCCGCAGGACGTCGAGAGCCGCCGCTGGCTCGCGAACCGCATGAAGGAAGCAGGGCTGGAGCCCGTGATCGACGGCGTGGGCAACGTGATCGGCCGCAGCCCCAAGACCGGTCCCCGGCTGCTGATGGGCTCGCACACCGACACCCAGCCGCGCGGCGGCTGGCTCGACGGCGTGATGGGCGTGATCTACGGGCTCGAAGTGGCGCGGGCGCTGGCCGAAGATCCCGACACGGCGCACCTCGCCGTCGATGTCGCCTCGTGGGCTGACGAGGAGGGCCATTGGGGCGGCATGATCGGCAGCAAGTCCTTCATCGGACGCATCACCGACGCCGACATCGACGCCGCGCGCCATCGCGACGACGGCTCGAAGATGCGCGATGCGCTGAAGGCAGCCGGCCTGGAGAATGCGCCGCGCCTCTCGCTCGAGGACGGCCGCTACCGCTGCTACCTCGAAGCCCATATCGAGCAGGGCGGCCTGCTCGAGGCCAGCGACAAGAAGATCGGCGTCGTCACGGCGATCGTCGGCATCTACCAGTACCGGCTCACCTTCAGCGGCATCCAGAATCACGCCGGCACCACGCCCATGCCTATCCGCAAGGATGCGGGCGTGGCGATGATGCGGCTCTACAACGAGGTGATGGATAAATTCCCCGCGCTGGCTGGGCCGCGCAGCGTGTGGACCGTCGGCAAGCTGTCGGTCGAGCCCGGCGCGCCCGCCATCATCCCCGGCAAGGCCGAGATGATCCTGCAGTTCCGCGACGCCGATCCCGCGGTGCTGCAACGCCTGGAAGCGGCGCTGTTGGAGATCGTCGCGGCCCTTCAGAAGCAAGGGCCGTGCACCATCGAGTGCGTCAACCTCTCGCGCACCATGCCGGCGCCGATGGAGGAGCGCCTGCTCGACGCCCTCGACGACGCGGCCGAGAAGCATGCAGCGGGGCTGCACACCCGCATGCCGTCGGGCGCCGGCCACGACGCGCAGATCCTGGCCCAGCGCCTGCCGTCGGCCATGCTGTTCGTGCCCTCGATCGGCGGCGTCTCGCATCACTTCACCGAGAACACCGAAGACGCCGACATCGTGCTGGGCTGCCAGGTCTTCGCCGATGCCGCCGCGAAGATCCTGAAGGGAAATTGAGCGGGGTTCGCGCTACTGCGGCCGCTCTTTCGGCTCGAAGTCGATGAGACTTACCGACAACAACTCGTCGGGCTCGCCGCTGCAGCAGTGAATGAGCAGAGTCAGATCGCAGGAAATGCCGCCGTGGACCGCGCCGGCGGCGTTGAACATGAATGTTCCTGGCCCGGCAACGATCCGCCCCGCCGCGTTGTAGTAGGCGCCCTCCATGATGTAGACCTCTTCGCCGAGCTTCGGCGCCTTGCCGACAATCTTCCAGGCTTTGCCTGGCGGGGCGGTGTAGCGGGAGATCACGGTCAGCCCGTGACTGTGCTTTCGTAGCACGCGCCTCCAGCGGCCATATTCGCGGCCGCCCTCCCACTTCACGTTGTAACTCGCGGGTTCCCACTCAACGTCAGTGGCAACCACCTTGAAGCTGTTCCAGATGACGTCGCTCATGTGTGACCTCCTCCGTGATCGTGGCGACTGAGGTCAACGTAAGTGTTGCCGGCCGGCCTTCGGTACGGTGGCGATCGAATTGTCAGAGGCTGCGTTGTCAACGCACCGACGGGCTGTCAGGCCTTCGCCACCACCGCGGCGAAGACCCTGAAGAGGAACCCGCTGGGGGCGCGCCACTCCAGTGGCGCGTCTTCTCATGCTCACTCGGGCTGCGGGCGTCCCGCCCGCCTCATGATCATGAGGGCGACGTCCGCGGTCCGGAAGACCATGACGCGCCACTGGAGTGGCGCGCCCCAGCGAGTCTATTCCTCTTCGACGAGCGCCTTCAGCCGTGCCAACGCCGCGTCCCATTGCCGGGAGACATGGTCGAGATAGGTCTGCGCGTCGATGATCGCCTTGGGTTCGAGCGCGAACCGGCTCTCGCGGCCGACGCGGTCGGCGCGGACGACGCCGGCGCCTTCGAGCACGCGCAGATGCTTGGTCACCGCCTGACGCGTGAGCCGCGTTCCCGATGTCAGATGCGAGATCGATTGCGGCTCCCCGTTGGTGAGTTTGGCCAGCAGGCCGAGGCGCGTCTCGTCGCCCAGCGCCGCGAAGACCGACGCCTTGGCCCTGAGCTGCGCGGTGGCGCTACGCGGCATGGTCGACGTGCTGGGCGATGTTCTTGATCTGCTGGCTCCAGCCGCCGTCGTTCATGCAGAAGGCCTCGTCGCGACGATGTGCCGGCAGCTTGTCGAAGCCCGATTCGACGATGCGCAGCCGCGTGCCCGTCGCCGTCCTCTCCAGGGTGAATTCGATCAAGGTCGGCGTCTCGCCGCTGTAATCCTGCTTGGGATCGACGGCATAGGGGTGCCAGGTGAAGGAGAACAGGCGCTCCGGTTCCATCTTCTGCACCACGGCCCGCCAGGTGACGTGCTCGTAGCCGGGATGGGTGATCTGCCCGCGTGATTCGTGGCCCGGCACGAAGGGGCCTTCCAGCCGGACCTTGAACCACTTGCCGAATTCGTGGTGATCGGTCAGCGCCTTCCACACGCGCGACATCGGCGCCTTGAGCTCGATGGTCTTTTCGATGCGATCGCTCACGTGCAACCTCCTGGTTGCTTGTCGCTGTAGATCACATCGCGGTGATATGCAACCAATTTGTTGCATTGCGCCGGGGCGCTTGCGATAGCGGCTCCGTGAGCGTTGCATGTAGCATGAATATGCGCGCGACGCCGTGGCCTGGCGGGCGTCTTGCAGTTCCGCCCGTTTTTGCCGCATGGTGGAACATGGTCAGCCCCTGGCAGTGGTGGCGCGCGCGCGCCTCAAAAACGAATCACGTGAAGGTCGATGGCATGGATTCCATCCAGAAGACACCGCGGACGGCGGTCGTCATCGTCTCGCTTGCCGTGGTCGCGATCTTCGCCTTGTCGCTCTGGTATTTCGTCCAGCCGCAGCCACTGCTGGTTCAGGGCGAGGCGGATGCCACGCGGATCGACATCTCGGCGCGAGTCGACGGCCGCGTCGCGCAGCGCCCGGTGGATCGCGGCCAGAACGTCTCGGCAGGCCAGATCCTAGTGACGATCGACAATCCCGAACTGCTGACCAAGCTCAAGGAGGCGCAAGCCGGGCAAGCCGTCGCACTGGCCGATTTCAAGCGCATCGAGGTCGGGACCCGCGCCGAGGTCATCGCCCAGCGCAAGGCGGCCGTGGCCTCGACAGAGGCCAGCGAGCGGCTGGCGCAGCAGACGTACGACCGTACCAAGCAGCTGACGGCGCGCGATTTCGCTTCGGTCCAGAAGCTCGACGAGGCGACCGCGAGTCTCGACGTCGCCCGACGCAGCCGGCAGGAGGCCAAGCTTGCCTACGAAGAGGCCGTCGCCGGTTACACGGTCGAGGAACGCGGCGTCGCCAAGGCCAATGTGGTCAAGGCGGACGCCGCGATCGCAACGCTCGAGGCCCAGGTCGCGGAACTGGCGGTCAAGGCGCCGCTGGCGGCGCAGGTCTATCATACCAGCGCCGAAGTCGGTGAGTACGTGTCGCCCGGCGTTCCACTCCTCTCCCTGATCGACCTCTCGGATGTCTGGCTGCGCTTCGACCTGCGCGAGGATCTGGTCAAGGGATTGAAGATCGGCGACCGCTTCGAGGTGCGGGTCCCGGCGCTGGGCGACAGGCTCATCACCGTCGCCATCCGCAAGATCGCCACGCGCGGCGAATATGCCGGTTGGCGCGCCACGCGCGCGACCGGCGACTTCGACCTCAGGACCTTCAATGTCCGCGCCTATCCCGTCGACCCCGTGCCCGAGCTGCGGCCCGGTATGAGCGCTTACGCGGACTGGAAGAGCCGGCCCTGATGTCGACGCCGCTCAGCCCGGGACTGGTCAATGTCGCGGTGCGCGAAGCGCTGTGGATCTGGCGTGACCGTGTCGCGCTGGCGCTCGTGATCGGCGTGCCGCTTTTCGCCATCGCGCTGCTGTCCCTGACCTTCAGCAATGCCGTCATCCGCGATCTGCGCGTCGATGTCGTCGACCAGGACAAGACGCAGACGTCGATGACCTATGTCCAGGCTCTGAATTCCGCGCCGGGCGTGACCATCGCCCGGCGGTCGAGCGATCTCAGCGCGGCCATGCACGCCATCCGTTCCGGCGCGGCGCTCGCGGCGGTCTATCTGCCGCGCGATCTCGAGCGCGACATCGCGGCGGGCAAGCGGCCGCAGATCGTCATCTTCTACAACAAGCAGTATTTTACGTCCGGCAACGTCGCGTCCAGCAGCCTGGCCGCCGCAATATCGGCCGGCACCGCCGATTTGCCGACGTCGCCGTCGTCGGGCTATGCGCCCGGTCCGCTGGTCGTCGAACAATACGTGCTGACCAATCCCGCCCTGAACTACGCCCAGTTCCTGTTGCGCGCGATCCTGCCGACTGTCCTGCACATCGTGGTCGCCATAGCCGCGGGCTATGCCGTGGGATCGGAGTTCGGCTCGCGCAACCTGAGTGAATGGTTGGAGGCGGCCGGCGGTGATCCGCTGACCGCCCTGGTCGGCAAGCTCGCGCCTTACTTCGGCATCTTCGTGCTCCTCATGGTCGCGGCCGGCCTCACGATTCATCGCGGCTATGAGGTGCCGTTCCGCGGCAGCGCCGTGCTGACAGGGGCGGCAGGATGCCTGCTCGTCGTGGCCTATCTGTCACTCGGCGCGCTTCTCCAGTTGCTGGCGCGCAACCTCGCTTTCGGCCTCAGCCTGACGGGCATCATCTGTTCGCCCGCCTTCGGTTTCGCGGGAGTCGGTTTTCCGGTCCTGGCAATGGGCGGCTTCGCGCAGGTCTGGGGCTCGTTTCTGCCGCTGCGCTGGTACATCCAGATCCTGTTCGACCAGGCGGCGCGCGGCGTGCCGCCCGTCGATTCCCTCGAGCCGTTTGCCGCCCTTGCGGTGTTGGCGCTGGCCTATTTCGGCCTCGCGGTGCTTCGGCTGCGATCGATTGCCCGCAAACCTGCGCCGGCGCCGGAGACGATACATGACGGGCCGCCACGGACCGGCCTCGCCGGCGCCTTCGTCACGGAATATGGACGCGTCCTGCGCGACCGGGGCGCGTTTGGCCTGTTCGTGCTGGCGCCCCTTCTCTATGGCGTGTTCTACCCTCAGCCCTATCTCGGACAGCTGGTTCGTGCCATCCCAATTGCCGTCGTCGACAGCGATTCATCCGAACTGAGCCGGAACATCATCGAGGGCCTGAACGCCTCGGAGGCGCTGCGGGTGGCGGTGCGCTCGAGTACGCTCGCCGACGCACAGCAGGCGCTAGCCAGGCGCGAGGTCTTCGCCATTCTCGACATTCCGGCGGGAACCGAACGCGATGTTCTTGCCGGCCGCCAGGCGCGCCTGCCGGCCTATGTCGATTCCGTCTACTTCCTGCTCTACAACCGGACCCTCCAGGGCATCCTCGAAGCGACGGGGATCGTGACCGCCGAGCTGTTGTCGCGCGATGCGCGTTCCGACGGCAGCCTCTATCGCGCGGCGCTG
>DATHNU010000156.1:0-2092 GCA_035485695.1 Reyranella sp.
GAAGCCCCAGAAATCCACGCCGATGCGGACATAGCCCTGCACCGGCAGCCAGCCGAGTTCGATGGCGAAGACATAGATCAGGCAATAGCCGATGACGAAGGACGGCACCGAGAAGCCCAGCACCGAGAAGGCCATGACGAAACGGTCGACCAGCGAGCCGTGTTTCCAGGCAGCGAGCACGCCGAGCGGCACGGCGATGCTGATGGCGATGATCAAGGTGCAGACCGACAGAGCGAGCGTCGGCTCTACCCTCTGGGCGATCAGCTCGGCCACGGTCTTCTTGAAGAAAAAGCTCTCGCCGAAATTGCCCCGCAGCACGTCGCCGATCCAGATGGCGAACTGCGTCCAGATCGGCTCGTTCAGCCCGAGCTTGGAGCGAATGGCGTCGATCTGATCGGAGGTCGCGTTGTCGCCGGCGATCACCGCCGCCGGATCGCCCGGCGTCAGCCGCAGCATGAGGAAGACAAAGATCGCCACCACCGCAAGAACGGGGATGATGGCGACGAGCCGGCGGGCGACGAAATCGAGCATTCCGATCAGATGACCTCTTTAGCGTCAGGATCCGTCGGTGAGGCTCTCCCCCTCCCTGCCTCCCCCGTCTGACGGGGGAGGTGCCCGAAGGGCGGAAGGGGAAGGCCTCAAAGACGGTATCTCATCACTTCTTCTCGACGTTCCACATCACCGGCACCGGCGCCTTCAGCCAGCCGGTGACGTTGGCGCGCGCGGCGCCCGGCCCGTACCACTGGCCGATCCAGCCATACTGGGCGGTCTCGAGCGCGCGCGCCTGCACGGCGGCGGCCAGCGCCTTGCCTTTGGCCGGGTCGGTCTCCTTGGCGTAGGCGTCGCGCAGCTTTTCCATCTCCGGATCGGTCGGCCAGCCGAACCACGCCTTGTCGCCGTTGGCGACCATGTAGGAGGTCGAGATCGGGTTCAGGATGTCGGCCGCGACGGAGAAGGTATGGAAGACGTTCCAGCCGCCCTGGTTGGCCGGTTCCTTCTTGGTGCGTCGCGTGACGACCGTCTGCCAGTCCATCGACTGCATGTCGACCTTGAAGCCGCCCTGTTCGAGCAGCTGCTTGGTCACCGGCGCCACGTTGGTGAGCACGGGAAGCGTGGTCGACTGCATCAGCACGATCGGCGTGCCGTCGTAGCCCGCTTCCTTGAGCAGCGCCTTGGACTTCTCGAAGTCGGGCTTCACCAGCATGCCGTTCGGCGCATCGACGGCGTTGGGTGTGCCGCAGACGAAGGCGGCGGAGCAGACCTTGTAGTATTCCGGCTCGCCCACGGTCGCCTTGAGATAGTCCTCCTGGCGCATCGAATAGAGCGCGGCCAGGCGGATCTTGGGATTGTCGAACGGCTTGATCAGATGGTTGAAGCGGATGATGAACTGGTGACCCAACGGGTTCCAGTCGACCAGCTGCACGCTCTTTTCCTTCTTCAGGAGCGGGATCAGGTCGTGCGGCGGCTGCTCGATCAGGTCGATCTCGCCATTGATCAGGGCATTCACCTGCTGCTGCGGGTCGGGCATCTCGATGATCTCGACCCGGTCGACCTTGACCACCTTGCCGCCGGCCAGGCCCGAGGGCGGCTCGGCGCGCGGCTTGTACTTGGGATTCTTGAGGTAGACGTGCTTCTCGCCCGGCTTGGATTCGGCGTTCTGATAGATGAACGGACCCGAGCCGATCTGGCTGTCGATCTGCTTGAACGGGTCGGTGTCGGCGACTTTCTTGGGCATCATGAAGGGCACTTGCGACGACGGCTTGCCGAGCGAGTCGAGCACCAGGCCGTACGGTTCTTTCAGGATCATCTGGAAGGTCTTGGCGTCGACCGCCTTGAAGTCCTTCACGAAGTCCATGAGCTTCTGGCCCATGGCGTCGCGCGCACCCCAGCGCTTGATCGAAGCGATGCAGTCTTCCGACGTGACCGGCGTTCCGTCATGCCATTCCAGCCCGTCGCGGAGCGTGAAGGTCCATACCGTCTTGTCGGGCGACACCTCGTACTTGTCGACCATCTGCGGCTTCACCGCGTTGTTCTCGTCGGACGCGAACAGCGTGTCGTAGATGAAGTAGCCGTGGTTGCGCGTGACGTAGGC
>DATHNU010000157.1:0-2344 GCA_035485695.1 Reyranella sp.
CCGGCCTGCCAGAAGTCGAGGAACATCTTCTGCTGGTGGCGATAGTAGGACGGATCGCAGGACGCGAGCTCGCGGCTCCAGTCGAGCGACAGGCCCATCACCTTGAGCTGCGCCTTCATGGTGGCGATGTTCTCGTAGACCCATTTCTTGGGATGGACCTTCTTCTCCATCGCCGCGTTCTCGGCCGGCAGGCCAAAGGCGTCCCAGCCCATGGGATGCAGCACGTTGAAGCCGCGGGCGCGCTTGTAGCGGGCGATCACGTCGCCCTGGGTGTAGTTGCGCACGTGGCCCATATGGATGCGCCCCGACGGGTAGGGGAACATCTCCAGCACGTAGTATTTGGGGCGCGCGCGGTCCATCCGGGCACGGAAGGTCTGGCGCTCGTCCCAGGCCTTCTGCCACTTGGACTCGGTTTCGCGGAAATTGTAGCGCGGTGGGGCGGCGGGCGTCGACGACACGGTTTGATCCCGAAAAAGAGAGTCTAGCCCAGAAAAGGCTGGGGCCGCAGCGGATGCCCGCTGCGGCCCCAATCGTCAAGCGTTGCAATGGGCAGCTGGGTGGATGACCGCCCCGACTCAGGAGCCGCCGGCGATGCGGAGCTGGCGCGCACGCGTCAGGATGGCGTTCTCGATGTCGATGTTGGTGCGCGGATCGACCTGGGCGTCGACCCAGCTGCCGCCCTTGGGCGAGGTCTGCTGCTTGAAGACTGCCACCCGGACGCCGTCGGCCCGCAATTCGCGGTCGAGGATGGTGACCTGGACCTTCATGCGCTCGTTGGGCGTCTCGGCCGGGGTGTACCAGTCGGTGATGATGACGCCGCCGAACGGATCGGCCGAGGCCAACGGAATGAAATTGATGGTGTCGAGCGAGGCCCGCCACAGATAGGCGTTCACGGCCAAGCCGCTGCCGTTGTCTTCCTTGCGGTCGGCCTTGCTGCCAAACATGCCGCCCGGCCCGAACAGGCTGCCTTCTTCGCGATTCTTGCCGCCCAGGCCTTGGGTGAGGTCGCGCGTGGCATCGCTTCTGGTGCCGTTGCGGGCGTCGTTTTCCTTGACGCCGTTGAAATCGCCGCCGCAGGCGCCCAGCGCCAAGGCCGCGGCCAAAATTACAAGAATCCCCGTGTAAATAGACGAGCCCGGCATCGCTGGCGTTCCTATTCCGTTTGGCCACGATAACACAGCGGCAAGTCAAACCTTAGGCGCAAGCTCAGCGGACTGCAAGCGGCCGCATGGCGCACCCACAATAAGTTCCTTGAGGGAACTCATGTAAGTCTCTCGATGAAACTAGCTGGGTTAAATTCGTCGATTCTTGCTCGAAAGCATCCCTCAATTAAGCGCATCATCTCGTTCAAAATGTGACAAAGCCGCCACAGGTGCGGGGAGAATCGTGCGACGGCGCGTCCATTTCTTGACCCTTATTGGGCCGAAGTGTTTTTATACATCGGCCGTATTGGCGGAGCCGCTTTCCGTCGGTCGGACAGGCCTTTTGGTACGTACCAGTCTCTGATCAATGAGAGAGGGAGAATGATGAAAAAGCTTCTACTCGGCTCGACCGCCTTGGTCGTCGGCGGAGTGATGGCCGCCCCGGCCATGGCAGCCGACCCGATCAAGATGGGTGTGGGCGGCTACTACACCTTCTACGGTGCGGCCGGCAACATCGACCCGACTTACGCCATGAACGGGTCGGTCACCAACTACAAGGGCTTAGGGTTCCTTCAGGAAGGTGAAATTCATTTCATCGGCCAGACGAAGCTCGACAACGGCACGTCGGTCGGTCTGACCGTCGAGCTGGAAGCTTGGAACCCGTCGTCGGCGGTCGCCAATGCGCAGATCGACGAAGCGTTCCTGTTCGCCTTCGGCGACTGGGGCCGTATCGAGATAGGCTCCCGCGACGCGGCGTCCTATCGTATGTACTACGGCTCGCCGTCGGCGTTCATCGGTTGGGGTGCGATTCAGCACAACCATAACTGGGCCAACCTCTCCGTGCAGGCGAACAACTTGGCGTACCAGCGCATGACTGCGACGACGAGCACGCCGCAGTGGCAGGACGTCAACCGCGTCAACTACTTCACGCCGCGCTTCGCCGGCCTGCAGATCGGTGTCGGTTACGCTCCCAAGCTGAACATCGCGACGGCGGGCGGTATGGCAGCCTCGGGTCCCGGCAACGGCGCCGGCATCTGCGGCTACAACAACGCCACCAACGTGGCGGCCTGCCCGACCGCCGACTATGCCTGGCAGGACCTGTTCGACGTCGGCGCCAACTACCTGAACAAGTTCGGCGACTTCACCGTCGCGCTGTACGGGTCGTTCGCCTATGCTTCGTTCGTGCCGGGCTTCACGCCGAT
>DATHNU010000158.1:0-2545 GCA_035485695.1 Reyranella sp.
GTGAACGGCAAGGGGCTTGCAACCGCCTGAATCATCATCACATTTGCCGGTTATGAGCGATCCCTATTCCGTCCTTGGCGTGGCCAAGACCGCCTCGGACGACGACATCCGCAAGGCGTTCCGCAAGCTCGCCAAGAAGCATCATCCCGACCTCAACCCCGGCGACAAGGCGGCCGAGGCCAAGTTCAAGGAAATCTCGCAGGCCAACGACATCCTGTCGGATCCCGAGAAGCGTCGCCGCTTCGATGCCGGCGAGATCGACGGGACCGGTCAGGAAGTGCCGCCGCGCGGCTTCTACCGCGACCAAGCGGGCGGCTTCGACGGCGCCAAGTACGAGCGCGCCGGCGCCCACGAATCCTTCGTCGACATGGGCGGCATCTTCTCCGAGATGTTCGGCCAAAGGGGCGGGGCCCGCGGCTTCAACTTCCGCGGCGGCGAGGGTGAAGGCTTCGACATGGGCGGCCTGCCGGTCACCTACACTCTGCGCGTGCCGTTCCTGGTGGCGGCGCGGGGCGGCAAGCAGCGGGTCAACCTGCCGGACGGCAAAACCCTCGACATCGATGTCCCCGAAGGCACGACCGACGGCCAGACGCTGCGGCTCAAGGGACAGGGCATGCCCGGCACCAAGGGCCGCCCGGCGGGCGATGCCTATGTCGAGATCCACGTCGACCCGCACCCCTTCTTCGAGGCACGCGACAACGACATCCACGTCGAGGTGCCGGTGACGGTCACCGAGGCGGTACTGGGCGGCAGGATTCGCGTGCCGACGGTGGGCGGGCCGGTCATGCTGGCCGTGCCGGCGGGTTCCAACACCGGCACGTCGCTGCGGCTGAAGGGCCGCGGCCTGCTCGACCGCAAGTCGAAGCAACGTGGCGACCAGTACATAAAGCTCAAGGTCGTGCTGCCCGAGCAGCCCGACGCCGCATTGAAGGAATTCCTGGAGAAGTGGGAGGCGGGCCGCGCCCAGGACCCGCGCAAGGCGATGGAGCAGTTCACATGACGAGCCTCGATGACCTGCTGCGCGTGCACGGCCGGCTCACCACCGTTCATGTCGAGCGCTGGGTGGAGCGCGGCCTGCTGCGGCCGAGCGCCGAGGGTGACGCCTGGGTCTTCGAGACCGTCGATGTCGCGCGCGCCCGTCTGCTCGCCGAACTGGTCGACGAGATGGGCTTCGATGACGACTCGGTCGAGACGGTGATCGACCTCGTCGATCAGGTGCACACGCTGCGCCGCCAGCTCCATCAGCTCGGCGAGGCGATCGGCCGGCAATCCGCCGAAACGCGCGAGGCGATCGCGGTGGCGCTCAGGGACCTGCGCGAGCGCTGACTCGGGCGGACCGCGGGTCTCCAAGTCCGCTTCATGCTCTTTGCTGGGAGCGCGCCACTCCGTGGCGCGTCTTTGGTTGGATCCAATAATGATTGCGCCACGGAGTGGCGCGCTCCCAGCCATGAGCAGGCCTGAAGGCCCGCGGTCCGATGAGCCGCTAGCGTCGCTCGTTCAGCGCCCGCCACACCTTTTGCGCCGTGATCGGCATGTCGAGATGGCGCACGCCGAATGGGCGCAGCGCATCGAGGACGGCGTTGGCGATCGCCGCGGGCGCGCCGTTGGTCGGCAGCTCGCCGACGCCCTTCAGGCCGAGAAAATTGTTGGGCGAGGGGGTGACGATGGTCTCGACCCTGAGCTCGGGGACGTCGTCGGCGCGGGGCAGGGCATAATCCATCAGCGTTCCGCTCAGCAACTGGCCGGTCGCCTCGTCGTAAACGGCGTCTTCCATCAGCGCATTGCCGAGGCCGTGCACGATGCCGCCATGCATCTGGCCGGCCAGCAGGACCGGGTTCACCACGATGCCGCAATCGGCAACCGCGGTCAGGAGGTCGATGCGGACTTCGCCAGTCTCGGGATCGACCTCGACCTCGCAGACCATGACGCCGGTTGGGAAGGACTCGATCTTGTCGCCGAACACGGCGTCGCCCGAGAACGGCTTCTTTTCAGCGAGCTCGAACAGGCCGATGCGACGGTCGGTGCCCACGATCTCGAAGTCGCCGTCGCGATAGGCGATGTCGGCGGGCGCCGATTCCAGCCGCTCCGCCGCAAGGTTGCGGCCGCGCTCGATCACCACGTCGGCAGCGCGCCGGAGCGTCGTGCCGCTGATGATGGTCGAGGAAGAGCCGCCGGTGCCGCCGCCGTGCGGGATGCTGCGCGTGTCGCCTTGGCGGATTTCGATGCGCTCGACGGGCACGCCCAGCGACTCGGCCAGGATCTGCGCAAACACCGTCTCATGGCCCTGGCCCTGGCTTTGCGTGCCGAGCCTGGCGACCAGCCGGTCGGGCTCGACCTCGACCACGACATGTTCGTCGGCGACGCCGCCGGTGCCATGGAGATGACAGGACAAGCCCAGGCCCCGGAGCATGCCGCGGGCCTCGCTGGCGACGCGCCGGCCGGCGAAGCCGGACTGGTCGGCTGCCTTCAGCGCGGTCTCGAACAGTGTTACGCAATCGGCGGCATCATAGGTGTAGCCACTCGCCGACGCGTACGGCATCTCGTC
>DATHNU010000159.1:0-9697 GCA_035485695.1 Reyranella sp.
CGCTTCACCCAGGGGCCGGTGGCGTTGATCAGGCCGCGCGCTTTCAGATGTACGCTGGCGCCGTCGGGGCCGGCCAGCTCGATGTTCCATAGTCTGCCGTCGTCGCTGCGCCGCGCCTGGACGCAGCGGTGGCGGGCGAAGATGCGGGCGCCCATCTGGCGCGCCGACTTGACGTTGGAGATGACCAGGCGCGCGTCGTCGACCCAGGCGTCGGAATAGACGAAGCCCTTCTTGAAGGACGGCTTCAGGCCGACGCCGAACTTCGACTGCGGCAGGTCGACCGCGATCGATTTCGGCAGGGTCATGTGCCAGTCGAGGTGATCGTAGAGGAAGAGGCCGAGCCGCAGCATCCAGCGTGGCCGCAGATGCGGCTCGTGCGGCAGCACGAAGCGCAAGGGCCGGCTGAGATGCGGCGCCTTGGCCAGAAGCACCTCGCGCTCCTGCAGCGCCTCGCGCACCAGGCGGAACTCGTATTGCTCGAGATAGCGCAGCCCGCCATGGATCAGCTTGGTCGAGGCCGACGAGGTGGCGCTGGCGAAATCGTTCATTTCGCAGAGCCCGACCTTGAGCGACCGCCCCACCGCGTCGCAGGCGATGCCGGCGCCATTGATCCCGCCGCCGACCACGAACAGGTCGAGCGGCGCCCCCTCATTGTCCATTGCAGTCGCTTCCATTCATGGCGGAACCTATAGCGGGCGCAGGCGCGCGACGCGAGACGGCTTGACCCGGCGCCAACCGGTCAGCACAACCAGTCGATGGGATTTCTGCTCAAGATCATCCTGTTCGGCGTCGCGATCTATGCGGTGTGGAAAACCTTCGCCCGCTGGAAGGGGGTCTACGACCGGTTCGTCGGCAACCCCCAGGAACCTGCACGGCCCACGCCGCCCCCAAGCCCCGCGCCGGCCGCGCCGCGCCCGTCCACCGCCGCCCCGGTGAGCGCCCGCAAGGTCGTGATCGAGGAGACGGTCCAGTGCGCCGGCTGCGGCGCCTATATCTCAGCCGGTGCGGAGAAATGCGGCCACTGCGGCCGCCCGCCGGGCTGAATTTCCGGGCATCGCAAGGAGCGCCGAGCGCCTCTGCAGGCCGGGCTCGACCATCGGGAAGTGCAGCAACCCTGAACGTCTTTCGTTTGACGTTCCTGAGCAATGTTGTGGCTTATGGCTGCCGACCTTCGTCGACAAAGGATCGGCATGATGTTCATCGGCAGCGACTCCTCCACAGGCGCGCCGCGATCGGGGGCCGCCGCCGATACGACGCGCACGGACTGCGGTCGGCTCGTCCAGGACCGCCAAATGAGCGGCGGAAAGGGCGCAAAGGGCGGAAACCTCCCATCCTCAGGAAATAGGGCCCTTTTCAATGACGGCGCGAAGTGGCGCAAACCCGGCGGAAACTGGCGGAAACTCGTTTTGGGCCCCCATAGCGATGCGAAAGTATTCTCAGGCGCCAGGATCGTGCTGCTGGCAGCCATCTGGTATTGGGAACCACAAATGCCGGACAGGGGCCTGCTGTCATCCCGAGCGCAGCGAGAGACCTTTACTGCCGCCTCAAAGGCCCCTCCCTTCGGCTTCGCTCAGGGCAGGCGCTACGCTCGGGGTAACAGCTACGACTCACCTTTCAGCGATAGACACGCTCATTGCTGTTTCATGCCGTCGTCGCGCCGAGCTGTCGGCGATTGGCAAAACGCTTGCGGGAATTGCGGAAATTCCCGCGACGCGTCCCGCCGGGGTTTCGTGTCCGCCCTCGGAGGCCTCCAAGTCGGTAATCGGCTAGCGGTAGCGGAAATAGCGGAAATTGCGGAAATCGGCCGAGGGGTTTGCGCCCCGTCAGGCCGCAGGCCACGGTGCTTGACCGGGATAGGGGTCGCACCTATTTTGCCGCACCGCAAAAACGGCCTTAAGTCGCGGAAACACAAGGCCTTCTGAGCTTCGGGGAAGTCCGGTGTCGAACCCGTCAGCAGCACGCGCCAAGCCGACGTGCTTCCAGGAACTCATCCTCACCCTGCAGGAATATTGGGCCAGCCAAGGCTGCCTGATCCTGCAGCCGTTCGACATGGAAATGGGCGCCGGCACCTTTCATCCCGCCACGACCCTGCGCGCGCTCGGCCCAAAGCCCTGGTACGCCGCCTATGTCCAGCCCTCGCGCCGGCCCGGCGACGGACGCTATGGCGAGAACCCCATGCGCTTGCAGCACTACTACCAGTTCCAGGCGATCCTGAAGCCGTCGCCCACCGACATTCTCGAGCGCTATCTGGGCTCGCTGGAAGCGATCGGCATCGACACCTCCCTGCACGACATCCGCTTCGTCGAGGACGACTGGGAGAGCCCGACGCTCGGCGCCTGGGGGCTGGGCTGGGAAGTGTGGTGCGACGGCTCGGAGATCAGCCAGTTCACCTATTTCCAGCAGGTCGGCGGCATCGAGGTCGATCTGGTCTCCGGCGAGATCACTTACGGGCTGGAACGGCTCGCCATGTACCTGTTCGACAAGAAGACGATCTACGACCTGCCGTTCAACCGCGCCGATTCGGACGTGCCGCTGAGCTATGGCGACGTGTTCCTGCAGAACGAGCGGGAGCAGTCGACCTACAATTTCGAGGTCGCCGACACCGACATGCTGTTCCGCCACTTCGCCGACGCCGAGAAGGAGTGCGGCAGGCTGGTCGAGCGCAAGCTGCCGCTGCCGGCCTACGAGCAATGCATAAAAGCCTCGCATTGCTTCAACCTGCTCGACGCACGCGGCGTGATCAGCGTCACCGAACGGCAGAGTTACATCCTGCGCGTGCGCGACCTCGCCAAGGCGTGTTGCGAGGCGTGGCTCGTGACGCAGAAGGCAGCCGCCCCGGGCCCGAGCAGGGTCGAGGCCTGAGATGGCCGAACTGCTCCTCGAACTGCTGAGCGAAGAGATTCCGGCGCGCATGCAGGCGCGCGCCGCGGAAGATCTCAAGCGCCTCGTCGGCGACGGATTGAAGGCGGCGGGCATCGCCTTCACCGACGCGCGCGCGTTCGCGACGCCGCGCCGGCTGGCGCTGGTGGTCGACGGCCTGCCGACCGCGCGCGCCGATGTCAGCGAGGAACGACGCGGCCCGCGCGTCGGCGCGCCGGACCAGGCGATCCAGGGCTTCCTCAAGGCGGCAGGCCTTGCGTCGCTCGACCGGGCGGAGAAGCGCGACACCGGCAAGGGCGAGTTCTGGTTCGCCGTGCTGAAGAAGAAGGGCGGCCCGACCGCCGAGTCCTTGCCCGGCATCATCGACGCGGCGATGAAGGCGCTGCCCTGGCCCAAATCGATGAAATGGGGCAGCGGCACCATGACCTGGGTGCGCCCGCTGCAATCGATCGTGGCACTGTTCGACGGCGAGGTGCTGATGGGCGAGGTGGCGCCGGGCGGCCGGATGGCGCCGATCAGATTCGGCGACACCACGCGCGGGCATCGGTTCCTGAGCAAGGGCGAGATCAAGGTCGCGGGGTTCGCCGACTACGTGGCCAAGCTCCGGGCAGGCCACGTGATTCTCGATCCTGCGGAGCGCAAGAAGATCGTGCTCGCCGGCGCGGAGAAGCTGTGCGCCGAAGCGCAGGTTGCCTTGAAGGTCGACGATGGGCTGCTCGACGAGGTGGCGGGCCTTGTCGAATGGCCGGTGCCGATGCTGGGCACGATCGACGGGCAGTTCATGGACGTGCCGCCCGAAGTGCTGATCGTCTCGATGAAGAACCACCAGCGCTACTTCGCGACCACGAAAAATGACGGCATGCTCGCTGGTCGCTTCGTCGTGGTCGCCAACACGGTGGCGCGCGATGGCGGCATGGCCATCGTCGACGGCAACGAGCGTGTCCTGCGGGCACGCCTCAGCGACGCCAAGTTCTTCTGGGACCAGGATCGAAAGCTGCGACTGGCGGAGCGGCTGCCGGCGTTGAAGGACATCGTGTTCCACGCCAAGCTCGGCACGCAAGCTGACCGGATCGGGCGGATCGCCCGGTTGGCGTTCGAGATCGCCGAATACGTGCCGGGCGCGGAACGCGCCCAGGTGGAGGAGGCGGCGCTGCTGTGCAAGGCAGACCTCGTCACCGGCATGGTCGGCGAGTTCCCCGAGCTGCAGGGAATCATGGGCCGCTACTATGCGCTGAGCGAGGAGCTTCCGGCGCCGGTGGCCGATGCGATCGGCGATCATTACGCGCCGGCCGGGCCCCATGATCGCTGCCCCAGCGCGCCGGTGTCCATTGCCGTAGCGCTGGGAGACAAGCTCGATGCGCTGATTTCCTTCTGGTCGATCGGCGAGAAGCCGACGGGCTCGCGCGATCCCTTTGCGCTTCGTCGCGCCGCGCTCGGGATCATTCGCATCGTGGTCGAGAACGGCATCCGCTTGCCGCTGGCGACGTTCGTCAAGTCCCAGGATCTGCTGGCGTTCCTGGCCGAGCGCCTGAAGGTCCAGATGCGCGAGAAGGGCGTGCGCCACGACGTGGTCGACGCGGTCTTCGCGCTGGGCGGCGAGGACGATCTCGTGCGCCTGCTGGCGCGGGTCGAGGCGGTGCAATCGTTCCTCGGCACCGAGGCCGGCAGGAATCTGCTCACCGCCTATGGCCGCGCCGCCAATATCGTTCGCGCCGAAGAGAAGAAGGACAAGGCGCTCGCCGCGAAAATCGCCGGGACGCCCGATGCCGCACTGCTGGAACAATCCGAGGAGAAAGCCGTTGCTTCGGCTTTGCAGGAAGTCGAACGCGCGTTGGCGCCGGCGCTCAAGGCGGAGGATTTCGGCGGCGCGATGAAGGCCTTCGCCGGCTTGCGCGCGCCGATCGACTCTTTCTTCGAAAAGGTCACAGTCAATGTCGCGGATAAACCCGAATTGCGATTGAACAGGTTGAAGTTGCTCAACCAGATACGGGCCACCATGGATTCGGTGGCGGATTTTTCCAGGATCGAGGGCTGAAATGGCCAAGTGGGTCTACAGTTTCGGAGATGGCAAGGCCGAGGGCCGCGCCGACATGCGCAACCTCTTGGGCGGCAAGGGCGCCAACCTGGCGGAGATGTCGAGCCTCGGCCTGCCGGTGCCGCCGGGCTTCACCATCACCACCGAGCTCTGCACCTGGTATTACGCCAACAACAATACCTATCCGCCTGAACTGAAGGACGAAGTCGAGAAGGCGCTCGTTTCGGTCGAGAAGATCGTGGGTCTGGGCTTCGGCGACGCCAACAACCCGTTGCTGGTCTCGGTGCGCTCCGGCGCGCGCGCCTCGATGCCCGGCATGATGGACACCGTCCTCAATCTTGGCCTCAACGACCGCACGGTGCTGGGGCTGGGCCAGTCGTCGGGCGACGAACGATTCGCCTGGGACAGCTATCGCCGCTTCATCCAGATGTACTCCAACGTCGTGCTCGATGTCGGGCACCACTATTTCGAGGAGGCGCTGGAGCTCAAGAAGGAGGATCTCGGCGTCACCATGGACACCGAGCTGAAGGCCGACGACTGGCGCCAGGTCGTGGGCGAGTACAAGAAGATCGTCGAGAAGCGCACCGGCAAGCCGTTCCCGCAGGAGCCGCGCGAGCAGCTGTGGGGCGCCATCGGCGCGGTGTTCGGCTCGTGGATGAACCAGCGCGCCATCACCTACCGCCGCCTGCACCAGATCCCCGAGAGCTGGGGCACCGCCGTCAACGTGCAGGCCATGGTGTTCGGCAACATGGGCGAGGATTGCGCCACCGGTGTCGCCTTCACGCGCGATCCCTCGACCGGCGCCAATCTCTTCTATGGCGAGTATCTGGTGAACGCCCAGGGCGAGGACGTGGTGGCCGGCATCCGCACGCCGCAGCATCTCACCGTGCAGGGCAAGGAAGCGCAGAAGTCCGATGCGCCGGCGATGGAAGAGACGATGCCCGAGGTCTTCCGGCAACTCGACGCCGTGCGCAGCCGGCTCGAGACGCACTACAGCGACATGCAGGACATCGAGTTCACCGTGCAGCGCGGCAAGCTCTACATGCTTCAGACGCGCAACGGCAAGCGCACCGCCAAGGCAGCGCTCCGGATCGCCGTCGACATGGTGCGCGAGGGCCTGATCGACAAGAAGGAGGCGGTGGCGCGCATCGTGCCGTCGTCGCTCGATCAGCTGCTGCATCCCACCCTCGATCCCAAGGCCGAGCGCAAGGTGATCGCCAAGGGGCTGCCGGCCTCGCCGGGCGCCGCGTCGGGCAAGGCGGTGTTCTCGGCGGACGAGGCGGAGAAGCAGGCCCGCGCCGGCGAGAAGGTGATCCTGGTGCGGCGCGAGACCAGCCCCGAAGACATCCATGGCATGCACGCCGCCGAGGGCATCCTCACCTCGACCGGCGGCATGACCAGCCATGCCGCCGTGGTGGCGCGCGGCATGGGCAAGCCCTGCGTGGCGGGCGCGGGCGACGTGCGCATCGACGGCGCAGCCGGCACGCTTTCGGTGCGCGGCACGGTGGTGAAGGCGGGCGAGTTCTTGACCTTGGACGGCAGCACCGGCGAGATCATGCTGGGCGTCGTGCCGACGGTTCAGCCCGAGCTCTCCGGGGACTTCGCCGAGCTGATGGTGTGGGCCGACGAGTTTCGCACGCTGGGCATTCGCGCCAACGCCGAGACGCCGGCCGATGCGGCCCAGGCGCGCAAGTTCGGCGCCGAGGGCATCGGGCTCTGCCGCACCGAGCACATGTTCTTCGAGGGCGACCGGGTGGTGGCCGTGCGCCAGATGATCCTGGCCGACGACGAGAAGAGCAGGCGGGCGGCGCTGGCCAAGATCCAGCCCATGCAGCGCCAGGACTTCGTCGGGCTGTTCGAGATCATGGCGGGCCTGCCCGTCACCATCCGCCTGCTCGATCCGCCGCTGCACGAGTTCCTGCCCAAGACCCATGCCGACATGGAGGTCGTGGCCAAGGATCTCGGCGTTGCGGTGGCCGAGATCGAGGCGCGGGCCAACAAGCTGCACGAATTCAATCCCATGCTCGGCCATCGCGGCGTGCGGCTCGGCATCTCCTATCCCGAAATCTACGAGATGCAGGCCCGCGCCATCTTCGAGGCCGTGGTCGAGGTCCAGAAGAAGGCGGGCAAGACGGTGATCCCGGAGATCATGATTCCGCTGGTCGCCACCAAGAGGGAACTCGACCTCATGAAGGTGGTGATCGACCAGGTGGCGAGCGAGGTGAGCCAGCTCTCGGGCGAGAAGCTCGAATACCTGACCGGCACCATGATCGAGCTGCCGCGCGCGGCGCTGCGCGCCGGCGACATCGCCGAATCGGCCGACTTCTTCAGCTTCGGCACCAACGACCTCACGCAGACGACCTGGGGCCTGAGCCGCGACGATTCGGGATCGTTCCTGGAGAAGTACCAGCAGCGCGGCATCCTCGAGCACGATCCCTTCGCCTCGCTCGACATCGAGGGCGTGGGCGAGCTGATCACCATCGCCTGCGAGCGCGGCCGCAAGGTGCGCAACAACCTGAAGCTCGGCATCTGCGGCGAGCATGGCGGCGATCCGGCGTCGGTGTTCTTCTGCCACAAGAGCGGGCTCGACTATGTCTCCTGCTCGCCCTATCGCGTGCCGATCGCGCGGCTCGCCGCCGCGCAGGCAGCCCTCGGCGGGCCGCTCAAGACGGAATGACGCTTTCGGCGCTCCGGCAAGGCGGCAAGCGGGCGCTGGCGGCGGCACTCGCCCAGCTGGAGCGCGATCCCGAAGGGCCGGCCCAGCAGGCGTTGCTCGACGCGGCGTGGCGCGAGCCGCGCGCCCATGTCGTGGGCATCACGGGCCCGCCCGGTGTCGGCAAGTCCTCGCTGTGCGCCGCCCTGGTCGCGGCATGGCGCAAGGCCGGCCAGGGCGTGGGCGTGATCGCCGTCGATCCTTCCTCCAAGTCGAGCGGCGGCGCGCTGCTGGGCGATCGCGTGCGCATCGTCCATGACAGCGCCGACGAGGGCGTCTTCGTGCGCTCGATGGCCGCCCGCGACCGGCTGGGCGGACTTGCCGACCAGACGCTCGCGGCCATGGTGGTGATGCGCGCTTTGTTCGACTGCGTGCTGATCGAGACGGTGGGGGTCGGCCAGTCGGAGACCGATGTGGCCGGGGTGGCCGACACCGTGGTGTTCTGCGTGCAGCCCGGCTCGGGCGATTCGCTGCAGTTCATGAAGGCGGGCATCGTCGAGATCCCCCACGTGATCGCCGTCACCAAGGCCGATCTCGGCGGCGCGGCCGAACGCGCGCGCGCCGACGTGGCGGGCGCGCTGTCGCTCGCCACGGCAGGCGACGGCGGCGACTGGCCGCTCAAGGCGCTGGCCGTCTCCTCGCGCAGCGGCGCGGGGCTCGACGGCCTCCTGGCGGCGCTCGAAGCGCACCGCGCGCACCTTGCGGCCGACGGCCGGCTCGTCGTCGCCCGCCACCATCAGAGCGAGGGCTGGGTTGCCCAGTCGCTGCGCGATCGTTTCGGCCGCGACGGCATTGCCAGGCTGGGCCGTCTCGGCTTCGATCTCGCTTTGGCTCCCGGCGTGCAGCCTTTCCAGCGGCTGCGCGAGCTCGGGGCCGCTTTGGAGAAGACGCGATGAGCCATCCGACCGACCCCAACTGCATCTTCTGCAAGATCGTCGCGGGGCAGATCCCCTGCTTCAAGCTGCTCGAGGACCAGGACACCATCGCCTTCATGGACATCAATCCGGTGAACCCGGGTCATGCGCTGGCCGTCGCCAAGGGCCACTGGCCGACCGTCGACGTCATTCCGCCCGACGTGCTGGCGGCCGTCGCCAGGAGCGCCCAACGAGTCGCAAAGGCTGCGATGAAGGAGCTGAAACCCGTCGGCGTGAACCTGCTTCAGGCCAACGGCGTCGGCGCCGGCCAGAGCGTGCCGCACCTGCATATCCACATCATGCCGCGCCGGCCAGGCGACGGTGTTGTGCTCAATTGGGAGCCAAAGCCCGGCGACATGGCGGAGATCGAAGCGATGTGCCGGCGGCTGAAGGCGGCGCTGCCGTAGCAGGCGGCGTCAGGCGGCGGCGATCGCCTCGTGGCGCATGGTGGCCGAGAACCACTCGCGCTCGTCCTGGCGGAACTGTTCGCGCACGTAGTCGATCACGGCGCGGATGCGCGCGCCCTTGTTGGTCTCCTCGTGCGACACCAGCCAGATGTCGCGCACGATGCCGAGATTGATCGGCGCCTCGATGAGGTTGGCGGTCTTGCTGCTGTAGCTCGGGAAGATCGACAGGCCCCACGAGGCCTTCACCGCCTCCATCGCCGAGTGCGAGGAGTTGGTGCGCAGCACGACGTTGGAGCTGCGCTCGACGACCTCGCTCCACGGCTTCATCGCCGGCAGGCTGTGCAAGGTGGTGTGGTCGACGATGTGGTGCTCGCGCAGATCGTCGAGCTCCTGGGGCAGGCCGAACTGCTCGATGTAGCCCGGCGCGGCGAAGATCGACATGTTGAACTGGCCGACCCGCGCGGCCACGAGCTGGTTGGAGGTCGGCCGGAAGAAGCGGATGGCGAGGTCGGCCTGGCGCGTGGCGAGATCGAGCACCTGGTCGCTCACGAGCACCTGCACGACGATGTCGGAATGGCGGCGCCTGAGCTCGGTGAGGCGAGGCACGAGCCACTGCGCCGCCAGTCCTTCGGTCGCCGCCACGCGAACCACGCCCGCCATCTCGCGGTCGAGGCCGGCCAGATGGCGCTCGATCGAGGTGGCGTTCGACAGCATCGATTCGGCCTGGACGAGCACGCCGCGGGCGGCG
>DATHNU010000160.1:0-9471 GCA_035485695.1 Reyranella sp.
GGCGCCGGCGGCTCGGTAATCGACGCAGGCGTCGAAACCCAGTTCCTTCACGACGTAGTCGCACTTGTCCTTGCCGCCGGCGATGCCCACCGCGCGGCAGCCGTGCAGCCTGGCGAGCTGGCCGACCACCGAGCCGACCGCACCCGATGCCGCCGAGACGACGACGGTCTCGCCTTGCTTGGGCTTGCCGATCTGCATCAGGCCCCACCACGCCGTCATGCCGGGCATGCCCAGTACGGAGAGCGCGGTCGAGAGCGGTGCCGTGTCGGGATTGAGCTTCATCGTCATGGCGCCATTCGACACTGCGTAGCTCTGCCAGCCTGAATATTCCGCGACGAAGTCGCCTTCCTTGAACCGGGGATTCCTGGACTTCACGACCTGGCCGACTGTGCCGCCGACCATGGCGTCGCCCAGGTTGACGTTTGCGGCGTAGCCCTTGGTCTCGGCCATACGGCCGCGCATGTAGGGATCGAGCGACATCCAGAGGGTGCGCGACAGGTACTCGCCGTCCTTGGGTTCGGGGATGGCGGAATCGACGACGTCGAAATTGGCGTGGGTCGGCTCGCCCTGCGGGCGCGACTTCAGCAGCACGCGGAGATTGGTGGCCATGCGTTCCTCCTGTTTCCGAGCACGCTAGCATGCGCGCGCCGATGTGCTAAGACGCGCACGCAATGCGTACCTATGTTTGTCTTCCCGGCGCCTGGATGGGCGCCTGGTCGTGGCAATTCGTGCTGGAACGACTGCGCGTAGCGGGTCATGACGCGCGCGCCCTGCCCTTTCGCGGCGTCGGCGAGCGCGCAGCCGAGCTGTCGCCCGAACTCGACAACGATGTGTTCCTGGCCGACACGATCGCGACGCTCGAAAAGGAAGAACTCGAGGACGTCGTGCTGGTCGGCCACAGTTTCGGCAGCCTGATCGCAGGCCTGGTGACGGATCGCATTCCCGAACGCATCGCCCATCTGGTGATCATCGATGGCGGTATTCCGCAGGACGGCCAGTCGATCTTCGGCCGCATCCCGGCCGAGATCGTGGCCAAACGCAAGAAGCTGGTAAAACGGGTGAACGGTACGGAAGTGCTGCCGTTCGCGCCGGTCGGCAGCCTGATCATCGGCGATCCGGAGCTTGCCGCCTGGACGCACCGCCAGCTCACGCCGCATCCGCTGGCCTGCTACACCAAGCCGATCCGGCTCAACCATCCCGCCGGCAACGGCCGGCCGATGACCTACATCGCCTGCACCAGGCCGCGCTATCCGGTGTCGGCCGGCATGCACGAGAAAGTACAGACGATGCCGCACATCCGTTTTCGGCCGATCGAGGCCGGCCACAATTGCATCATCTCGGCCCCGGACCTCGTGGCCAAGGAGCTGCTGGAAATTCCGTCCTAGCGCCGGTTCATCCGCGACGCGCAGGCGGCGATCGTCGGGCCCTGATCCACACAGCGAGCAACGCAGCCGCGATGATCGCCATGGCGGCGAGCAGCGTGATGTGCCGCCAGGCCGACGCGGCGACCTGCGCCGGCCACGCCGCGATGCGGTGCAACCAGAAAGTCCGCGCCGACTCGAAATCCGGCTCGGGGCAGACCCGGCCGAAGCGTTTTGCCCAGGGCTGGTAGGCGCCGGTCGACACATAGCGGCGATAGATGGCCGCCGCGCGCGCCTCATCCGCGCTGTCGAACGCGTACCGCGCCGCCCAGCAGAGAGTGGCGGCGTAGGCCTGGGAGCGCTGCGGCAGCAGGTCAGCGGCAGCGAGCGCACGATCGGTGGCGATGACTCGATAGTGGAACCGGGTATCGGGTTTGGGCGCGCTCGCCGCAAAGCGGCGCGCTTCGTCGGGGCCAAGCAGCGTGCTTGGCGACTTGGACGTACCGCTCGGACTCGATTGGCCGAAACCTCCCGAGAACGCTCCGTCGAGGACGGCTTCGTCCGGCGGCCCCTCGGTTCCCATCAGCTCCATTCCCTGTTGGCGCGTCAGCGTGGCGACCTTGAACAGGGCTTCGGCGCGCGGGACCCGCTGCCACGGCCAGTCGAACGGCCGGCCCGGTCGCGCGGCCTCGACGGCGGCGAGATAGGTGTCCGCCGTCGCGCGATCATCGCGCTGGTCGGACGTCGATCCCGGAGCCGGCGCCGGCGGTGACGCCGGAAAATAAGCGAGCGCCTCGCCTATCCGTCCCTCCCGTATCAGCCGCCGTGCCAGCAGGGTGCGCAGCGCCGCGACAGGATCGCCTTGCATGGCCATCTCGATGTCGCTCGGCGGCGGCAGGATTTCGGGTGCGGCAGGCAGACGGTCGACGAACGCCTTGAGTTCGTCGACCGTCAACACGCGCTCGGCGATGTAGGCGACGTCACCCCAATAGGTGCGGGCCAAGGGAAACAGCACCCTGAGCGAGTCCTCGTATTCACCCTGGCTCAGCCTGATGACCGCAAGCTCGCCGCGCAGGCGGCTTTTCTCCGGCGTGTCGAGCGCCGTTCCGGCGCCGGCATTCCCGGTGCCGAGGACCGCCGCGGTCCAGTCTCTGGCGGCGGCAGCCCGGTCACCGCGCCGCAGCGCCAGCTTGGCGCGCACCCACAGGCCCAAGGGCCGGCTCGTCGCCACGGTGAGCTTCTCGGCAAGCTCGTAGCGGCCGGCCTGGTAGGCCAGCGCGGCCAGACGATCGAGATCGTCTCCGGCAACGGGAGCGGGCTGGGCCAGCACCGCTTCGCTCACGCGGACGACCACAGGGTCCTCTGCGCCCGCGACGCTGTCGTCGAACGGGGACTGGCCGTCGCGCGCGACCACGTAGGCCACGAGCAACCGACGGACCAATGGATCGGTAACGGCGAGCTCGAGCCAGCCGTCCGGCGAGGCCAGTTGCGTCGCCACCTCGCGCAGCGACAGGAGGGCCATCTTCGATCCGCGCGCCGCCTGTTCGGCGTAGAGCCGGACGGCATCGGCGATCAGGCGGGCGGCCTCCGCGTCATCGGCCGTCGACTTCGGCACCGGCCACGTCACAGTCACCAATCCCGCTTCGACAAGGTCGACGCGCGCCTCCTCGCCGAGGCTTGCCACCGCCAGCCCCATCGGATCCGGGGCGCCCGCCGCCGCGTAGCGGCGCGCCGCCTGGAAGGCGGCCCGGGCCGCAGCCATCTCCCCCAACCGCTGATGGATGCGCCCTTGCATGTAGGCGGCCGCGACTGCGCGGATCTGACGTTGATCCTGCGGCAGGCGGTCGATCGCCTCGAAGTAGCGCATCGCGCTATCGAGGCGATCGGCGCGGAATTCGATGGCACCGGCGACATACTTGACCACGGCGATCGGAAGTCCGGCACCCGCCGTCATGGCCGCATCGCCGTCTGCAGCATCGCGCGCCGCCGCGAGCTTCGCCACGAGGGCGTCCGAGTCGCCGACCGGCTCGCGCATGAGCGCGCGCCACGCGCCTGAAAGAGCCTCCTCGCGCTCGGCGACCACCGGCTCCGGTTCCGCCGCGTCCGCATTCGGCGATGTCCGGTCGATCGGCTCGACGGCGCGCAGGCGATCGTTGGGTACGTTCGCCAGATGCGACGCCTCGAAGGCGAAGCCCAACCCAACCGGGTCCGACATGGTCTGATCGCGGTTGTCCAGGAGCTGCCAGGGAAAGAACGGGCCGCAGGCAAGCGCCCCGCCGATGCAGGCCGCCGCCAGCAGGGCGCTCACGGCGATCCTATTGAGCGACATGCAACGCCCTCCCGGGTTCGGTGCATCGGGCCCAACCGATGACGCGCTGGTGATGGGCGCGAAGCCGCCCGCCCATGGCCGCTTCAAGAACCAGCGGCCGGTCGGGCTGCGTGCCTCCTGCCATCAGTCGAAATCCGTTGGCGCCGTCGGCCATCGCACAGGCTGGATCGAGCCGGACCTGTCGCGGCAGGGCGGCGTCGACCGGCCCGTCATTGGCCAGAGTGACCGTCCAGAGATCGGAGCGCTCCGTCGGCACGAGCCCGGCGTTCAGCCGGCTGGGCGGCAACGTGCCGGTGACGACCGCGCGCCAGGTCTGCGGGCTCCACGAACGGGCATCGGCATCGGTCGGCAGCCGGAACCAGGCGATGCCGATCAATCCCTGCGGGGCCGTGCGCTGCAGCGACTGAAGGAACTGCAGGACCGCTTCGGGAGCGGCGCCCAGCAACTCGCTGTCGCGCGCCCCGGAGAGCAGCGGCACTTCGCCTTCGACACTCGCCAACCGTCCGTCGGCCTGCCAGCTCACGCGTACGTCGTAGGCGGGAAGCGCGACACGGAACGGGCGCCGGATCCGTCGCCCGAACTCCTCGACCCAGAGCGCGGCCTGAGCCGGATTGAACAGGCCGCGGCGCGGTTCCTCGACGGCATGAACCTGCAGCATGACCTCGTCGACATCCTTCGCAAGTCGCTCGAGCTCCGCCGAATTCATCCAGGTCGGCAGCGCCGTGATCGAGAGCGCGATGGGGCGGGCCAGTCGCGTTCGGAACTCGGCCAGGAAGCGCGCGTAGGTGGGCAGCTTGGAGGTCGGACAATCATAGTCGACTTCGACGCCTGCCAGCACTACGGCCGGCCGGGCGACTGCGTCCTCGATCCGCGACACGAGCTGGTCGAGCATCGCGGGCATTCGCGCCTCGTCGAGCCGGCCGTCGATCCGGACCACCGCGATGATTGGTCGTTGCGTGGCAAGAATGTCGTTCCACGGTATGGCGATCGTTGTCCATCGTCCCGATCGATCCGCCTCGGCCAGAAGAACGCGCCAGGCACGGACGATGTCCGACGACCGATGAGCGGCGGCGATCAATTGCGGTGTCCAGATCCGCTGCCAGACATAAGCGTCGTGCGGCAAAGTTTCTGCCGTGGCTCGAGTCTGCGGCGTCGATGCCGACAACCCGATCACGCAGAGCAACATCGCGGCCAACAACCGCATGAGGACTTCCTTCAGAGCCGATCATCAGGCCCCGCCGACAGTCTACTCCCGCCGCTCCGGCCTGCACCGTGCCAATCCTCACAAAAGGTTCGTTCGATCGCGCAACCTGGCTCGCCCTCAAGTAAGGTGTCCGGCCAATCGACACGCCCGCTTCCGGAGATTCCACGATGCGCGAGCAACTCATGATCCTGGTGGCGGGCCCTTACCGCTCCGGCACCAACGACAATGCCGTCCTGATCCAGCGCAATGTCGACGCCATGGAGAACATGGCGTTGGCCGTATTCCGTCGCGGCCATTTGCCGGTACTGGGCGAATGGTTCGCCCTGCCGCTGCTGAAGCACGCTGGATCGAAGCAGATCGGCGATGCGGTGTTCGACGAGATATTCCATCCGGTGGCGCGCGAACTCATCGGCAAATGCGATGCCGTACTGCGCATCGGCGGACCGTCGAGCGGCGCCGACGACATGGTCGCGACCGGCGAGCGGCTCGGCAAACGCATCTACCGCGACCTGTCGGAGATTCCGGTACTCCGCCGGGACTAGACGGCCGGGTTGCCGTTGCGGGGCAAGCTTCGGAATGCGAAAGTGGCTGCGTATCGGGGAGCGTGCGCGGGGCACAACATTCATGGCGGCGGTGGCGGACCGGCGATCGCAAGACCATCCCCGAGAGCATGGCGGGGATCGCCAAGCGCCTCAGCGACGAGGACAGCGTAGCGGTTGCAGGCTACTACCAGCAGCTTCGTGGTTCGGCTGAGGCGTCGGTGCAGCCGGCGAAGTGAGACAATCGGCGCGCTCAGAAGGGCTCCTTGTACGGCCGCAGATCGATCTCGTGCGTCCAGGCGCTGCGGTGCTGGCGATGAAGATGCCAGTAGCTGTCGGCGATCGCCTCGATGTTCAGCAGGCCGTCGGCGCCGGCCTTGTCCTTGCGGTCGGGCATGCGCGAGAGGAGGCGATCGCCCTCGATGCCGCCGTCGATGATGGCGTGGGCGATATGAATGCCCTGCGGGCCGAACTCGCGGGCCAGCGACTGGACGAGCAGGCGCAAGCCGCCCTTGGTGGCGTTGAAGGCGGCAAAGCGCGGCCGGCCGCGCAATGAGCCCGAGGCGCCGGTGAAGATCACCGTGCCGCGGCCGAGCGGCGCCAGGCGGCGCACCGCTTCGCGGCCGAACAGGAAGCCGGCGAAACAGCCGACGCGCCACGATTCCTCGAAATGCTCCGCCGTCATCTCGCGGATATCGACGGCGGCGTTGTTGCCCATGTTGAAGACCAGCAGGTCGGCGGGGGCGCCGTCGGCATCGTCGGCCATCGCCTTGTCGAACAGGGCGACGACCTCGGCTTCCTTCGTGCCGTCGACGACGACGGCCGTCGCCGAGCCGCCCGCGGCGCGAATCGACTCGGCGACCTTGTCGATCTTGGCCGCGGTGCGGCCGGCCACCAGCACGTGATAGCCCTCTTTCGCAAAGCGGCGACCGGCGGCGGCGCCAAGGCCGCGTTCCGCGCCCACGCCCAGTACGACTGCCTTCTTTTTCGCCAAGTCGATCCTCGCCACAACAGGTCGTGCGGAACTTGCGGTGCGAGGCCCGGCTTCGCTACGGTCCGCCCGCATGAAATTACCTCCGTACCCCATGATCGATCTCGATCTTGGCGCGCCCCTCGACCGTCATCGCGCCTCCGTCCTGCCGGAGTGGATCGACTGGAACGGCCATATGAATGTCGGCTTCTATGTCGTGGCCTTCGACAAGGCGACCGACACGCTGTGCGCCCAGTTCGGCTGCAGCTTCGAATACACGCGCGAAAAGATCGGCATGACCTTCGTGCTGGAGGCGCACGTCACCTACGACCAGGAGGTCAGGGAGGGCGATGCGCTGCGCATCACCACCCAGATCCTCGATCACGACGCCAAGCGCCTGCATTACATCCACGCCATGTACCATGCCGACGAGGGCTACCTTGCCGCCACCAACGAGCTGATGCTGATGAACATCGACTATGCGACCCGCCGTTCCGCGCCGTGGCCGGACTTCGCCATGGAACGCATCGAAAAGCTCGCCGCCGCCCACAGGAGCCTGCCGGTGCCCCGGCAAGCCGGCCGGCTGATCGGCATCAAGAAGAAGAAATAGTCATGCTTGCCTCACTGCCCTACGAGCTGCCCGAGTTGGTCACGCGCGCGCCGCTCGACACCCACCGTTCGACCGTGCTGCCCGAATGGGTCGACTGGAACGGCCACATGAACGTCGCCTTCTATGTCACGGCCTTCGACCAGGCGTCAGGCGCCTTCATGCGCAACATGGGGCTGGGCCGGCGCTACGTCGACGGCAAGCTCGGCATGACCTTCGTGCTGGAGACCCACGTCACCTACGATCGCGAGATGCGCGAGGGCGCGCCGATGCACTTCACCACCCAGCTGCTCGAACGCGATGCCAAGAAGGTCCATCTCTTCCACGAGATGTTCCACGCCGAGCAGGGCTATCTGGCCGCCACCAACGAGACGATCGTGATGAACATCGACTATGTCACGCGCCGGTCCGCGCCCTGGCCGGCGCCGGTGGCCGAGCGGCTGGACGTGTTGTGGCAGGTCCATGCGGTGCTGCCGAGACCGGCCAAGGCTGGCCGGGTCATGGGGCTGGCGCACAAGAGCTGACGATCCCGAGGAAGCGTCACTCCGCTGGGAAGTGGTCGATGGCCAACGGTGCGCCCTTGCCGTCCGCCGAGCGCGATGAACGCCACCGCCCGGCGAGCCGGTCGAGATAGAGGAAGACGACGGGCGTGGTGTAAAGCGTGAGGACCTGGGACAGCAACAGGCCACCCACGATCGCGTAGCCGAGAGGTTGGCGGATCTCCGACCCCGTCCCCGTGCCCAGCATCAGCGGCACGCCACCCAGCAGCGCCGCCATTGTGGTCATCAGGATCGGGCGGAAACGCATGATGCAGGCACGGTAGATGGACTCTTCGGGACCCAGTCCCTCGCTCCGCTCGACCTCGAGGGCGAAGTCGACCAGCATGATGCCGTTCTTCTTGACGATGCCGATCAGCAGGATGATGCCGATCGTGGCGATCACGCTCAGGTCCATGTGCACCGCCAACAGCAGCAGCAAGGCGCCGATGCCGGCCGACGGCAGGGTGGACAGGATCGTGATCGGATGGATCGCGCTCTCGTAGAGAACGCCCAGGATGATGTAGATCACCACTAGCGCCGCGCCGATCAGCAGCGGCATTCCCGAGAGCGACGCCTGGAAGGCCTGGGCGTTGCCCTGGAACGAGGTGGCGAGCGAGGCGGGCTTGCCGGTCTGCTTCTCGATCCGCTGGATGGCGGCAACCGCGTCGCCCAGCGCCACGCCCGGCTGCAGGTTGAACGAGATGGTCACCGACGGGAACAGCCCCTGATGGTTGACGACGATCGGAGCCGGCCGGATGTCGCTGTTGACCAGCGTGCTGAGCGGCACCTGCTGGCCGGCCGACGAGTTCAGGTAGATGTCACGCAGCGCCTGCGGGCTGTACTGGAAGCGCGGATCGACCTCGAGCACGACGTGATACTGGTTGAGCGGGGTGAAGATGGTCGAGACGATGCGCTGGCCGAAGGCGTCGTCGAGCACATTGTCGATCGTCGAGGGCAGGATGCCGAAGCTCGAGGCGACCTCGCGGTTGACGGTGACGTTGAGCATCGGTCCGCCATTGGCCTGGTCGCTGGCGACATCGATGACGCCGGGAACGCCCTTCATCTTGTCGACGAAGATCGCCGACCAATGGGCGAGCTCGGTCGAGTCGGCATCGGTCAGGGTGTATTGATACTGCGTCTTCGTCAGGCGCGCGCCGATGGTGATGTCCTGCGCCGCCTGCATATAAAGCGCGATGCCCTGGATCCTGGCCAGTTGCGGCCGCAGCCGGTTGATGACCTGGTCGGCGCTGACGTCACGTTGATCGTGGGGTTTCAGGGCAATGAAGACCCTTCCCTGGTTGAGGGTCGCGGTCGGGCCGCCGGGGCCGATATAATTGCTGACCGAGTCGATCGCCGGGTCTTTCAACAGGATATCGACCAGCGCCTGCTGGCGCTGGGCCATCGCCGGAAACGAGATGTCCTCCGCGGCCTCGGTGATGCCGACGATCTGCCCGGTGTCCTGTTGCGGGAAGAAGCCCTTGGGAATGACGACATAGAGATAGCCGGTCAGGGCAACAGTGCCGAGCATCGCCATCAATGTGACGAAGCGATGGCGCAAGACGATCTTCAGGCCGTGCTCATAGAGCGCCAGCAGGCCGTCGAAGCCGCGCTCGCATAGCCGATAGAGCCGGCCGTGCTGCCGGTGGGTTTCGTCCTTCAGCAGGCGCGCGCACATCATCGGCGTCAGGGTCAGCGAAACGACGAGGGATATGAGCAAGGAAACGGAGATCGTGACGGCGAACTCCTGGAACAGCTTCCCGACATAGCCGCCCATCAGGAACAGCGGGATGAAGACGGCGATCAGCGACAGGGTGATGGACACGATGGTGAAGCCGATTTCCCGGGAGCCCTTGAGGGCGGCTTCCATCGGGCTGAGACCCTGTTCGAGATGGCGCACGATATTCTCGATGACGACGACCGCA
>DATHNU010000161.1:0-6617 GCA_035485695.1 Reyranella sp.
CAAGGCGGCGGTCAGCGCGCGCTTGACCAGGATTTGCTCGGGCGGCGTTTCGGTGTAGACGGCACGCAGCTGCGGGTCGTAGCCGCTGCCCAGGAAAGCGAACGGCGCCGTGAGCGCGCCGGTGCTGATGCCGGTCACGAGGTCGAAGGTTGGGCGCGTGCCCTCCTCGCTCCAGCCGCACAGCAAGCCCGCACCGAAGGCGCCATTCTCGCCGCCACCCGACACGGCGAGTAGCTGCAGCTGCGGCAGGTCGGCAAGCGTGCGCAGACCTCGAGCACGGAGCTGACGATCCATGGCGGCGACGAATTCCGCTTCCATGGGGCCAATCCCCTTGAACGGAAAGAACCGTTCATTGGGAATGCCGAGCACCGTTGCGTCGTCGGTGCGCCCGATCGGCACCGGCGGGCCGCGCTCCGGCAAGGCACAACCGGGAAGACTTACCGCCAGCGCACCGCCGGCGGCCAGACGGAAGATATCTCGCCTTGAGCGAGGACGGCTTTCTGTCAAATGATTAACGCCTGCTCGACCATCGCCTCTCCTGGCTCGGCGAGTCGCTCTATCAGAAAAACTTGAGACCTTGCAATTGCGGCCGATGAGCTCAGCGCTCGCGACTGTCGATGTCGCGCGCCAAGACCTCGCGCTTGCCGACGTGGTTGGCGGGACTCACCACGCCTTCGCGTTCCATGCGTTCGACGATGCGAGCGGCGCGGTTGTAGCCGATCTGCAGGTAGCGCTGGATGAAGCTGGTGCTGCATTTGCGCTCGCGTGCCACCAGCGCGATGGCCTGGTCGTACAGCTGATCGCTCTCGCTGTCCTCGCCTTCGCCGGGCAGGCCGAGGCCGCCCTCTTCCGCATCGGGATCGTCGGTCACCGATTCGATGTAGGACGGCACGCCTTGCGCGCGCAGATGCCGCACGACTTCCTCGACCTCGGTGTCGCTCACGAACGGTCCGTGCACGCGCGCGATCTTGCCGCCGCCCGCCATGTAAAGCATATCCCCCTGGCCTAAAAGCTGCTCGCCGCCCTGCTCGCCCAGGATGGTGCGGCTGTCGATCTTCGAGGTCACCTGGAACGAGATGCGCGTCGGGAAGTTGGCCTTGATGGTGCCGGTAATGACGTCGACCGATGGCCGTTGCGTGGCCATGATGACGTGGATGCCGGCGGCGCGCGCCATCTGCGCCAGACGCTGCACGGCCGCCTCGATCTCCTTGCCGGCGACCAGCATCAGGTCGGCCATCTCGTCGATGATGACGACAATGAAGGGCAGCGGCGTGAGGTCGATCTCCTCGTCCTCGAAGATTGGCCGGCGGGTCTCGGGATCGATGCCGGTCTGGACCTTGCGGGTGAGCCCCTGACCCTTGCGCGCGGCCTCGACCAGGCGCTCGTTGTAGCCCGCGATGTTGCGCACGCCCAATGCGCTCATGGCGCGGTAGCGATCCTCCATCTCGCGCACCACCCACTTCAGCGCCACGATCGCCTTGCGCGGCTCGGTGACGACGGGTGTCAGCAGATGCGGGATGTCCTGGTAGACGCTGAGTTCCAGCATCTTGGGATCGATCATGATGAAGCGGCAGCGATCCGGCGGCAAACGGTAGAGCAGCGAGAGGATCATGGTGTTGACCGCCACCGACTTGCCCGAGCCGGTGGTGCCGCCGATCAAGAGATGCGGCATGCGCGTGAGGTCCGCAATCACCGGATCGCCGCCGATATCCTTGCCCAGCGCCAGCGGCAGGCCGAGCCGGCTGTCCTCGTAGTGCCGGGTCGACAGAAGCTCGCGCAGGAACACCGTCTCGCGCCGCGCATTGGGCAGCTCGATGCCGATCACGTTGCGGCCCGGGACGGTGGCGACGCGCGCCGACACCGCGCTCATCGAGCGGGCGATGTCGTCGGCCAGGCCAATGACCCGGCTCGACTTGGTGCCGGGCGCGGGCTCGAGCTCGTAGAGCGTCACGACCGGGCCCGGCCGCACCTTCACGATCTGGCCCTTGACACCGAAATCGTCGAGCACGGTCTCGAGCAGGCGCGCGTTCTGCTCGAGCGCGCCCTCGTCGATCTTGGTCTCGGTGGTGACCCGCGACGGCAGCGCCAGGATGTCGAGCGGTGGCAGCCGGTATTCCCCGCTTACCAGGTCGAGCTCGCGCTGGCCCGCCCGGGCCGCGCGCTTGCCCTGGGCAACGGCCGACTTGCGCGGCACGATCGTCACGCCGGCCGCGACAGCACCTGCAGGTGGCGACTCGGCGCCCAGCACATCGGGCGTGAACGGATTGTCGTCGTCGGCCATCCCGATGGCGGGTTCCGGCTCGGCCTCGAGCGGCGATGGTGGAACGGCCGGGCCGTCGACAGGTGGCGGAGCGGCGGGTCGCATTCGGCCGAGGATCGGCTCGATGCGCAGGCCGGCCAGGCGATCGAACAGCGTGCGATCCCGCACCGAGTCAGCCGCCATCGTCGCAGGCGCGAGCGGCTGCAACGGCCCCTCTTGAGTTCGCAGAGGCGCTTCGGGAATGTCATCGGTCGGCCGTTCGATGGGCGCGTAGGGCGCATCGACCATCAGGGAGTCGCGGGCCGGCAGCGGCGCGCCCTCCTCGGGGATCTGCTCGAGGCGGGACTCGAAGCGGGCCGGGTCGTATTGGCTGGCGTCGATCTCGCCCGGGATCTCGGCATAGCCGATCGCCGGCGCCGGCAGGTCGGCCTCCTCGTCGAACGACTGCGGCTTGCCGCGCCACAGCCCGGCCCCGGCCCGCATCAGCCAGCCACCCCACAGGAAGGGCGCGCGCAGGATGCGGAAGATCAGCGGCAGGTCGGTGCGGTTCATGCCGAGCGCCGGCGCCATGGCGATGAAGGCAAGAGCCGCGCAGACCGGCTCGATCAGCGCCAGACCGCCGCCGCTCGAATGGGTGAGCACGATCTCGCGGAAGCGGCCGACCAGCGCCAGACCGACCAGCCCGCCCGGACCGGCATGGGTGGCCGCCCCGCCCACGTCGCCCAGGCCGATGCAGGCCACGCTCATCATCAGGAGCGCGAGCAGGAGCAGCGAGAGACGGAGCCCGAAGAAGCCGAGATGATGGGTGCGCGCCATGCGCACGCCCCAGGTGATCAACGCCACCGGCACCAGGACGATGGCGAGGCCAAAGGTCTGCAGCAGCAGGTCGGAAATGTAGGCGCCGGGCAGTCCGACGATGTTGTGCGGCGCGCTGCCCGTCGCGTGATTGAGCGAGGGATCGCTCGGGCTGTAGGTGAACAGCGACAGCAGCAGCGCCACGCCCGCCGCGGCCACGCCGACGCCCACCAGCTCCATCATGCGCCGGTGCAGGAAGTCGCGGCCGCCCTCGGGCAGGATCGTCGTCTTGCGCGGCAGCAGCGAGGTGACGCCGATGATGGCCATCAGCGCACCAACGCCAAGGCTACATCACCCTCCCCCGTACGACGGGGGCGGTATGAAATCCGGCGCATCATCACAGCACCGCGGCGAGGCGGGTCATCGCCTCGCGGGTGGTTTTCTCGTCGTGCACCAGGGCGACGCGGATGTAGCGCTCGGCGGTATTGATGCCATCGGTCTCGCGGCAGACATAGCCGCCGGGCAGCACCTTGAGGTGCGCCTCGCCCCACAGCCGGCGCGTCGCCTCCTCACCGTCGCCGACGTCGAGCCACAGGAAGAAGCCGCCGCCCGGCGTGAAGTAACCGAAGCGGTTGTGCAGGATCTGCTCGGCGACGCGGAAATTCTTGCGATACCATTCGCGAGTCTCGAGGGGATGCGTCTCCTCACGCCACAACGCCGCCGATGCCTTCTGGACGGCGAAGGGGATCTGCGGGCCGCCATAGGTCCGCCAGCGCAGCAGCATCGCCACCAGCCGCGGGTCACCCGCCATGAAGCCGGACCGAAGGCCGGCAGCGTTGGAGCGCTTGCTGAGCGAATGGAAGACCGCGACGTTGCGGAAGGGGTCGTTGCCGCCCGTGGTGTCCATCGCCAGCGCCGCCTCGAGGCCGCCGACCGGCGCGTCCTTGGTGTAAATCTCCGCGTAGCATTCGTCGACCGCCAGCACCGCATCGTGCTGCCGGCACTTGGCCAAAAGCTTCTGCAGATAGTCGAGGCTGGCGATCGCACCCTGCGGATTGGCCGGCGAGCACAGATAGACCACCGCCATCCGGTCCCACGTCGCGTCGTCGATGCTCAGGAAGTCGGGCAGGAAGCCCGTCTCGGCATTGGCATTGACCAGCAGCGGCTCGGCGCCCGACAGCACCGCGCCGCCGAGATAGGCCTGATAGAACGGGTTGGGCAGCGCCACGATCGGCTTGCCGCCGCCCTTCTGCTGCGGCGTCGCAACCGTGGCGATGATGTAGACGCCTTCCTTGCTGCCCGCGGTCGGGATCACGTGCTGCGCCGGGTCGAGCAGGCCCTTGGGCAGGCGGTAACGCCGCCCGAGCCATTCGGTGATGGCGAGGTTAAGATCGGGAATGCCCTGGTTGGGCGGGTACTTGTTCCAGCCGTCGATCTCTTCAGCCACGATCTGGCGCGCGAAGGCGGGCATCGCGCCCTGCGGCTCGCCGACCGCGAGATTGATCATCGACAAATGGGCCGGCGGGGTGATCGGGGCGATCAAGGCGTTGAGCCGCGCAAACGGAAAATCGGTCAGCGTCTCCGTCAGGCGCGGATTGAACATCGAGACCATCCAATGGGCCTGGGCAGGCCGGAGCAAAGCAGCGCGGCCGGCTGGAGGGGGTCCGGCCGGACCAACTGATGGCTTATTGTATGAAACAAATTAGCCAATAACAACAAGGGAATAGGGCGGATTCTTCAAGCAAAACCGGCGCTGGCCCACAACGAACCGCAGTTGCCCTCGGCTGCGACGCTGCCGTCAGGGCGCGTTGCAGGCCGACCTGCACTCGTCCTTTGCGGCGGCGGTGCATTGATCGCGCTGGCTCTGGCTCGACGTACCGCTGCTGCAACCAATCAGCTTCGGGGCCAGGCAGGCATTGTAGGCTTCGGCGTTCTTGCAGGCGCCTTGGGCAAGCATGATCGGCGGCCCGGTCATGAACCTCTGGAGAGGGTTCGCATCGCGTTGTTCGGCCCAGGCGGGACCGCCTGCCGAGAGCGAGAGCGATACCGCCGCAACAAGGCCGAAAAATCGGCAAGTCATCGATGCCATTGTGCTCATTACGCCCCCTCTCAGCAGGTCTGTGCTGTTGGCACAGGTAATCGGTAACAAAGAAGGCAGACCACGGCCTTGCCGTTAAGGCTTCGACACGCAATCTGTCTGGCCGCTGACCTGGTCTTCTTGAGTTCGACTCGCGGACATCGTCCGTTGCTAGAGTGCATTGGATCCCGTCTCGCCGGTACGGATGCGCAATGCCTGCTCGACCGGCGTGACGAAGATCTTGCCGTCGCCGATCTTGCCGGTATGGGCGGCCTTCTGGATGGCCTCGATGGCGCGCTCGACCTGGCCGTCGTCGACCACGATCTCGATCTTCACCTTGGGCAGAAAGCTCACCAGGTACTCGGCGCCGCGATAAATCTCGGTCTGGCCCTTCTGCCGGCCGAAACCCTTGACTTCGCTCACCGTCAGGCCCGACACGCCAACGCCGGTCAAGGCATCGCGCACCTCGTCGAGCTTGAACGGCTTGATGATGGCAGACACGAGTTTCATACGGTTCCCCTCCTGCCTCTCCGGCACGCGCCGACAGACTGGCGTCTGAGATGGGCGGCGTCAATTTCAGGTGCAAAATAAGGCCCGGCGAAAGCATCGCCGGGCCCGCAAGTACCCGCCGCGACACGGAAGCGGCGGTGGAGGGAACCGGGGAGGAGGCGGGTTCCCGAGCTTCATCTTTTCCTCCCCTCGTCGTACGGGGGAGGTGCCTGCGCAGCGGCCACCTCCCCCACTGCGTGGGGAGGAAGAAATTTTCTCTAGTGCACCGTTTCCCCGTGCAGATTGATGTCGAGACCCTCGATCTCCTCTTCGTTGGTCACGCGCAGGCCGATCAGCGCATCGACGATCTTGAGGAGGATGAAGGTCGCGATGGCGCACCAGGCGATGCAGACCAGGCAGCCCCAGAGCTGCG
This sequence comes from Reyranella sp., assembly GCA_035485695.1. GTDB lineage: Bacteria > Pseudomonadota > Alphaproteobacteria > Reyranellales > Reyranellaceae > Reyranella. The sequence continues at coordinate 6,055 of DATHNU010000161.1, forward strand.
TCAGCACCTGGCCGCCATTGCCGTCGATCAGGCCGCGCTTGCCCTCGCCGCCGATCGCCTCGACGGCGAACACGCCGGTCAGGATGGCGCCGACGAACCCGCCGATGCCGTGCACGCCGAAGGCGTCGAGCGAGTCGTCGTAGCCCATGGCCCGCTTGAGGCTGGTGGCGCCCCAGAAGCAGACCAGGCCGGCCACGATGCCGATCGCCAGGCCGCCCATCGGATTGACGAAGCCGGACGCGGGCGTGATGGCGACCAGTCCGGCAACAGCACCCGAGATGACGCCCAGCACCGACGGCTTGCCGCGGGTCGCCCACTCCGCGAACATCCACGACAGCGCCGCCGCGGCGGTCGCGAACTGGGTGACGGCCATCGCCATGCCGGCATTGCCATTGGCGCCGCCGGCCGAACCGGCGTTGAAACCGAACCAGCCGACCCACAGCAACGAGGCGCCGATCACCGAGTAGACCAGGTTGTGCGGCGCCATGTTCTCGATGCCGAAGCCGCGCCGCTTGCCGAGCACCAGGGCGCAGACCAGGCCGGCGACGCCGGCGTTGATGTGC
>DATHNU010000162.1:0-3952 GCA_035485695.1 Reyranella sp.
GTGCGAGCGCTGGAGCGCGCCGCTCTGGATGACCCTGGGCGAATACATGAGCGCCATCGCCGCGCGCAACGACTTCATCGAAAACGAGGACTTGCGCGCCACTCACCTGGCGCGGAACGGCGTGCCGGCCGATCGCATCGCCCTGTTCCACCGCCACAAGGGCGGCTTCGCCAAGGGCGTGGTGCCGCTGCCGACTTCCTTCCAGCGCATGATCCACGCCCATCCGATCACCTTGGGCGGCCACCGCTGGGACGTCATCGTCGGCCGCGGCCACGCCCCGGAGCATGCCTCGCTGTGGTGTCCCGAGCTCAACGTGCTGATCGCGGGCGACCAGGTGCTGCCCAAGATCAGCACCAATGTGGGCGTTTGGCCCAACGAGCCGATGGCCGATGCGCTCACCTGGTTCCTCGACGGCTTCTCGCGCTTCCGCCGCCTGCCGGCCGACGCGCTGGTGCTGCCCAGCCACGGCTTCCCCTTCATCGGCCTGCACACCAGGCTCGACCAGCTGGTCTCCCATCACGATGCGCGCCTGAACGACATGACCACGGCCATCGCCCGTCGCGGCGCCGAGGGTGCCTCCGGCTGGGACATGGTGCCGGTGCTGTTTCCGCGCCATCTCGACAACAACCAGATCGTCTTCGCCTTCGGCGAGACCCTGGCGCATCTCCATTGCCTGGAAACGCGCGCGCGGGTGAAGCGGGTCGTGGTCGACGGCGTGCACCGCTTCGTCGCTTTGGTCGACGCCAATGCCCAGCCGCCGGCCGACGATTCGGATTCCGAGGTCATGGATATCGGCCAGACCTAACCTGCCGTGCGTTCCCACCGGTAGCGCACGTCCGGCACCTTTTCCTCGTTGTCCTGCCCGTCGGTAAAGCGCACGGCCCGAAACCCACGCTCCTCGTAGAACCGGCGCGCGCGTTCGTTGTCCTGGAAGCACCAGAGCTCGAGCGCGGCGACGCCGGACTTCTTCACCGCATCGAGCAGCAGGCTTCCCGCGCCCGATCCGATGAAGTCGGGATGACTATAGAGCAGGCGAATTTCCTCCCCATGGCGCGCCAGAAACGAGACAATGCCCGCATCACCTTCGGCGACAATGACCTCGCACTCCTTCAGGATGACGTTCTCGATGAATTGGCGATCCTCTTCGACCGTATGGAGCATCGGCAGAAACGTGAGCAGCCGTAAGGACGAGGAGAACACCGCCGCGATGCCGCCAGCATCATCCAACGTCGCCTGCCGGCATCGGAAGCGTTTCGCCATCGCTTCCTATTAAACCCAGCCCCCATGCGCGTCGATCTCTTCGACTTCGATCTCCCCGACGACCTCATCGCCCAGCGCCCGGCCTCCCCGCGCGATTCGGCGCGGCTTTTGGACGTCGCGTCCGACGGATTGCACGATCGCCTCGTGCGCGATCTTCCGGGCCTGCTGCGTCGGGGTGACCTGCTGGTCTTCAACGACACCAAGGTGATTCCGGCGAAATTGAAGGGCGTGCGCGGCGGCGCGTCCGGCCGCCAGGACGTGGCGGTCGAGGCGCTGCTGATCCGCGATCTGGGTGGCGGGCGTTGGCTGTCCTTCGCCCGGCCCACCAAGCGGCTGCGACCAGACGACGGGCTCGCCTTCGCCGGCGGCCTCGGCGCCAAGGTCGAGGCCAAGAACGAGGACGGCTCGGTCGTGCTCACCTTCGACACGGTCGGCCCTGCCTTCCTTGCGGCGCTCGACACGGGCGGCGCCGTGCCGCTTCCGCCCTACATACGCGGCGGCCTGGCCGATGCGCAGGACCGCGCCGATTACCAGACTCTATTCGCCCGGTACGACGGCTCGGTGGCCGCGCCCACGGCGGGCCTGCATTTCACGCCCGAACTCATGACCTCGCTGGCCGAAGCCGGCATCACGACGGCCGGTGTCACCCTCCATGTCGGTGCCGGAACGTTCCAGCCGGTGCGGGTCGACGATACCGACGCCCACACCATGCATGCCGAATGGGGCGAGGTGCCCGAGCAAACGGCCCGCGCCGTCGAGGCAACGCGCGGCGCCGGCGGCCGCGTCGTGTCGATCGGCACGACCGCGCTGCGTCTGCTCGAAACGGTGGCGCGCGATCATGACGGTACCCTGAAAGCCTGGAGCGGCGAGACCGGCATCTTCATCGTGCCGGGCTTTCGCTTCCGCGCCGTCGACCTGCTGCTGACCAATTTCCATCTGCCACGTTCGACACTCTTCATGCTGGTCGCGGCCTTTGCCGGGCTGGATCGCATGAAGCAGGCCTACGCGCACGCCATACGCGAGCGATACCGCTTCTATTCCTACGGCGATTGTTGTCTGTTGCGGCGATGAGTCTTTCCTTCGAGCTTCTGGCCAGCGACGGCGCCGCGCGGCGCGGCCGCATCGGCACGGCCCATGGCACGGTCGAGACGCCGGCTTTTATGCCGCTCGGCACTGCGGGCACGATCAAGGCGATGCTGCCGCAGTCGGTCGCCGAGACCGGGGCGGAGATCGTGCTCGGCAACACCTTCCATCTGATGCTGCGGCCGGGCGCCGAACGCGTGGCGGCCCTGGGCGGCCTGCACAAGTTCATGAACTGGCCTCGGCCGATCCTGACCGATTCGGGCGGATTCCAGGTGATGTCGCTCAAGGAGCTGCGCAAGCTCGATGCCGACGGCGTCACCTTCCGCTCGCCGATCGACGGCTCTGAGCACCGGCTGACGCCCGAGCGATCGATCGAGATCCAGGAGCTGTTGGACGCCGACATCACCATGTCGTTCGACGAATGCACGAGCTGGCCGGTCGAGGAGGCGGCGGCCGCCGCCTCCATGCGGCTGTCGATGAAATGGGCCGAGCGCGGCAAGCGCGCCTTCAGCGAACGGCCGGGCTACGGCCTGTTCGGCATCGTCCAGGGCAGCACCTTCGCCAACCTGCGCGCCGAGAGCGCAGCGGCGCTCACCAACCTCGGTTTCGACGGCTATGCCGTGGGTGGCCTCGCCGTCGGCGAGGGCCAGGCGGCGATGTTCAGCACCCTCGACGTCACCCTGCCCCTGCTGCCGGCCGACCGGCCGCGCTATCTGATGGGGGTCGGACGGCCCGCCGACATCGTCGGCGCCGTCAAACGCGGCATCGACATGTTCGACTGCGTGCTGCCTACGCGCGGCGGCCGCACCGCGCAGGCCTTCACGCGGCGCGGCGAGCTCAACATGCGCAACGCGCGCCACCGCGACGATCCTAGGCCGATCGACGCCGAGTGCGCCTGTCCCGCCTGCCGCCATCACAGCCGGGCCTACCTGCATCACCTCGTGCGCGCCGAGGAGATTCTCGCGGCCATGCTGCTCACGTGGCACAATCTGCAATATTACCAGGACATCATGCGTGGCCTGCGCGGCGCCATCGAGACCGGCTCGCTCGATCCCTGGATTGCCGCATTCGAAGCCGAACAACAGCGCGGAGACATTCCGCCGTCAAACGGAGCGTAGCGTATGCCCAACGAGGCGTTGATCGTGGTCGACATGCAGAACGATTTCTGCGACGGCGGCGCGCTGGCCGTTCCGGGCGCCAACGCGATCGTGCCGGTGGTCAACCGCCTGATCGGCCGCCACGAGCATGTCGTGCTGACCCAGGACTGGCATCCGCCGGGCCATGCCTCGTTTGCCAGCGCCTGGTCGGGTGGCGAGGCGTTCAGCACCGTGCAATTCCCCTACGGGCCGCAGACGTTGTGGCCGGACCATTGCGTGCAGGGCACGTCGGGCGCGGCCTTTCACTCCCAGCTCGATGTCGACAAGGCACAGATGATCGTGCGCAAAGGCTTCCATACCGGCATCGATTCCTACTCGGCGTTCCGCGAGAACGACCGCATGACGCGCACCGGCCTCGACGGCTACCTGAAGGCGCGCGGCTTCACCCGGCTGGTGCTCTGCGGGCTGGCGCTCGACTTCTGCGTCGCCTGGTCGGCGATCGACGCCCGCCA
>DATHNU010000163.1:0-5994 GCA_035485695.1 Reyranella sp.
CTCGAGAAGTCCAAGGAAGACGACGTCACCGTCGCCAAGGTCTACGAGAAGGCCGGCATCAAGACCTTCGACCTCGACCAGGCGCAGGTCGACAAGTGGAAGGTCGTGGCGCGCGACACCTGCTGGAAGGACTATGCCGACAAGTCGCCAGGCAACGCCGAGTTCCTGAAGTTGTCGCAGCAAGTTCCGGCCGCGTGAACCCTCTCGACCGTCTCAACAGGGCGATCGTCTTCCTGTCGGCGATCGCCCTTCTTGTTGCCTCCTGCGTGCTGACCTACTCGGTCGTGCTGCGTTATTTCTCGCCGCAGCCGACCGACTGGCAAGACGAGTTCTCGGTCTTCCTGCTGATCGGCGTCACCTTCATGTCGGCGGCGTGGGTGCAGTCGCAGCGCGGCCATATCGGCATCGAGGCCGTGGCGACCCTGCTGCCGCCCTCGCTCGACCGCTGGCGGATGCGACTGGTCGATGTGGCGAGCGCCCTGTTCTGCGCCTTCTTCGCCTGGAAGTCCTGGACCCTGCTGGAGGAGGCCTGGGTCGAGGGCTATGTCTCCTCTTCGTCTTGGGCGCCACCCTTGTGGATACCCTATCTGACGATGGCGCTCGGCATGTCGCTACTGACCCTGCAGATCCTGGTGCAGGTCTTCCGCCGGTCATGAGCATCCTGCAAGTCGGCTTGCTCTATGGCGGCGCCACACTCGTCGCCATGTTCTCCGGCATGCCGATCGCCTTTGCGCTGGGCCTGGTGGCTACCGGCTTCATGATCGGCTTCATGCCGGCGGCGGCGCTAGATACGGTCACCCAGAACGTCTACGAGGAGATGTCCTCGATCACGCTGCTGTCGATCCCGCTGTTCATCCTCAAGGGCGCCGCCATCGGCCGCTCGCGCGCCGGCCAGGACCTCTATTCGGCGCTGCATGTCTGGATGAGCCGCATTCCGGGCGGCCTTGGCATTGCCAACGTCTTCGCCTGCGCGCTCTTTGCCGCCATGGCAGGTTCGAGTCCGGCGACCTGCTCGGCGATCGGCTCGGCCGGCATTCCGGAGATGCGCCAGCGCGGCTACCCCGGCGGTTTCGCCGCCGGCCTGATCGCCGCCGGCGGCACGCTGGGCATCCTGCTGCCGCCCTCGATCACCATGATCCTGTACGCCGTGGCCTCGGAGCAGTCGCTGGGCCGCCTGTTCCTGGCCGGCATCGGGCCCGCCTTGCTGCTGGTGGCGTTCTTCGCGGGCTACGCCGCCTGGCGCTACCGCTTCGAGACGCGCCGCGCGCGCACGACGCGCGCCGGCGGCGGGCTCGACTCGGCCCTGCTGTCGACCGAAACCTACACGCTGCGCCAGCGCTTCGCGGCGCTGCCGAGGGTGCTGCCCTTCGTGATTTTGCTGACCGGCGTCATGGTGGCGCTCTATGGCGGCTTCGCCACGCCGTCGGAGACCGCGGGGCTGGGCGCCGTCCTGGCGCTGGTGCTGATTGCCGTCATCTACGACACGTGGCGGCCCCGGCAGCTCGAGCCGATCCTGGTCAACACCATCCGCGAATCGACCATGCTGATGATGATCATCGGCATGTCGCTGCTCTACTCCTACGTGATGAGCTACCTGCACATCAGCCAGTCGGCGGCGGAGTGGATCGTGTCGATGCACTTCTCGCGCTGGGTTCTGCTGGCCGCGATCCTGCTGCTGGTCGTGGTGCTGGGCTTTTTCCTGCCGCCGGTGTCGATCATCCTGATGACCGCGCCCATCATCCTGCCGCCCCTGAAGGCGGCCGGCTTCGACCTCGTGTGGTTCGGTGTCGTCATGACCATCGTCATGGAGATGGGGCTGATCCATCCGCCGGTCGGACTCAATCTCTTCGTCATCAAGAACATCGCCCCCGACATCCCCTTGAGCGACGTGATCTGGGGCGTGTTGCCGTTCGTGGGCCTGATGATGGTAGCGGTCGTGGTCCTGTGCTTCGCGCCCGAGATCGCCGTCTGGCTGCCCGACAAGCTGATCACGACAACGCGTTAATCTTGCCGGACCGCGGACCTCCAGGTCCGCATCTTCATCGTTGGTTCAAAGACATGAGCGGGCCTGGAGGCCCGCGGTCCGGCAAGACGTCAGCTTTTATATCGCGCGCATTTCGTCCTCTCCGCAGGCCTCACGACAGCAGCCGGCGCAGATGCGCCAGCGTGCGCTGGCGCGCCTGCGTCGCGGCCGCCTCGGCGTAGGGCGGATAGCCCTGGCGATTGAAGCCGTGCTCCGTGCCCGGATAGACGTGGATCTCGACGCCCGGCGATCCGCCCATGCGCGCCTGGATCGCCGCCACGGTCGGCGCCGGCACATGCGGATCGTTCTCGGCGAAATGCATCAGGATCGGGCACTTGCGGCGATCGGCCTCCTCAAGATGCTGGTCGATCTGCACGCCGTAGTAGCTCACCGCGGCCTCGATTGGCAGGCGCGTGCTCGCCAGGTAGGCGAACTTGCCGCCGAGGCAGAAGCCCATCACGCCGATCTTGCCGGTGCAGTCCGCCCGCCCTCGCAGCGCGGCGACCATATCGCCAAGGTCGCGGGCGAACTGGTCGGTGTCGAGCTCAGCCCACAACGCCCGCGCCTTGCCCGGCCTTCGTCGGTGTAGGGCAGGTAGTTCGCGGCCTCCTGCCGCCAGAAGACGTCGGGCGCCAGCGCGATGAACCCCGCCGCCGCGTAGCCGTCGGCGACCGAGCGGATGTGCGGGTTGGTGTTGAACACCTCGGGCAGCACGACCAGGCCGGGCGCCGGAAGCTGCGCCGGCAGCGCCAGATACACCGCGAAGCGGCCGCCGTCCGATGCCGTCAGCGTGATTTCCTGGCCCATGAGTGTCTCCCCTTCGCCGTCATCCTACGATGGCCGGCCGAGAGCGGACAATCGCACGGCCCGTGATAGGCTCGCGCCGGTCGGGAAAATTGGAGGTCGGCGTCATGTCCATCCAGCGTTTCATGGTTCCGGGAGAGCTGGAACCCGTCAGCCACTACTGCCATGTCGTCAAGGCAGGAGACTTCATCTATCTCTCGGGCATGGTCGGGATGAAGGCGGATGGAACGATACCGCCGGACACCGTCGGCCAGTTCGAGATCGCGCTGAAGTCGATCGATACCTGCCTGCGCCATGCCGGCGGCCGGGCCGATCAAGTGGTCAAGGTGCTCGTCTTCATGACGGATGTCACCGAAAGGGCGAGCATCAACCCGATACGCCAACGTTACTTCGGAGAACACAAGCCGGCGTCGACCCTGGTCGAGGTCAGCGCGCTCGTCGATCCGCGCATGAAGGTGGAAATCGAAGCCGTGGCCTACGTCGGCGCCTAGGGAGCGCGGACCCTCCAGGTCCACTCATGTCATCCTGAGCGTAGCGAAGGATCTCATGCCGATTGCAAGCGGCGATGAGGTCCTTCGCTACGCTCAGGACGACAGGTCATGAGCGACCTGGGGGTCCGCGCTCCGCCGACACGCCTTTTTTATCGCGCGAATTTCTTCGGCTTGATAGTTTGGCGCCGACACAGCGCAGAAGAGGGCTCCGATGGACACGACGACACTTGCCGCCCGACGCGAGAGGGCGCTGGGAGCTGGCGCGCCGCTGTTCTACGACAAGCCCCTGCACATCGTGCGCGGCGAGGGCGTGTATCTGTTCGATGAAACAGGCCGCCGCTACGTCGACATGTACAACAACGTGCCGTGCGTCGGGCACGCCAATCCGCACGTCGTCGAGGCGATGACGCGCCAGCAGGCCACGCTCAACGTGCACAGTCGCTATCTGCACGAGGGGATCATCGCGCTGGCGGAACGCCTCGCGGCTCTCCACGGTCCGGCAATCGAGAGTGTCGTCTTCAGTTGTTCGGGGACCGAGGCCAACGAGGTGGCGCTGCGAATGGCACGCGGTGCCACCGGCAAGACCGGCATCGTCTGCACCAACGCCACCTATCACGGCAACAGCGAAGCGGTCGGCAAGATGACCCGCATCGGCGCCGGCCAGAACAGCGCCGGCGACGTGCGTGCCATCCCCTTCCCCGAGAAGCTTCGGCCGCTCGTGCCAGGGTCGAGCGAATCCGACCTCGCGGGGGCCTATCTCGAGCGCCTGCGCAACGCGATCCGCAGCCTCGAAGACGATGGCGTGGGGTTCGCAGCCCTGATCGTTTGTCCGATCTTCGCCAACGAGGGACTGCCCGATGTGCCGCACGGCTTCATGGCCCGCGCGGCGGAAATGGTGCGGGCGGCCGGCGGATTCCTGATCGCCGACGAGGTCCAGGCCGGCTATTGCCGGACCGGACGCTGGTGGGGCTATGAAGGCGCCGGCTTCACGCCCGACATCGTCGTGACCGGCAAACCGATGGGCAACGGTCTGCCGCTCGCCGCCACGGCCGCCAGCAAGGCCCTGGTCGACGGCTTCCGGGCGCGGACGCGCTATTTCAATACCTTTGCCTCGAGCCCCCTGCAGGCGGCCGTCGGCATGGCGGTGCTCGACGTCATCGAGCGCGATGGGCTGGCCGAAAACGTGGCGCGCGTCGGGGCCAGCCTGAAAGCGGCGTTGATCGAACGCAAGAAGAAGTGCCCTGCCATCGGCGACGTGCGCGGCCACGGGCTGTTCATCGGAGTGGAGATGGTGAAGGGCGGCAGCGCGCTCGAGCCGGATTCCGATCGGGCGATCGAGGTCGTCAACAAGCTCAAGGACCGGGGTTTCCTCACCAGCAATGCCGGCGCCTTCCGGAACGTCGTCAAGATCCGGCCGCCGCTGGTCTTCGCGCAGCACGATGCCGACGAATTCCTCACCGCCTTCGACGCGACGATTGCCGAGATAAATGGCTGAAGAGGGGGCTGAAGGCGTCGCGGAGGACGCGTTCAGGCCGGCGGCGCTGGCGGCCCTCAGCGCGTTTCCCATCGAGCCGGACGCTCTCGAACGGGTGTCGCTGTCGGAGAACGTCACCTATCGGGTGGTCGACCGCCGCGACGGCGTCGCCTACGCGTTGCGGCTCCACCGGCCGTGGTATCACACGATCGACGAGCTGATCTCGGAGCGCGACTGGATCCGCGCGCTGGACGAGGCCGGCATCGCGGTCCAGGCACCGATGCGCACCCGCGACGGGCAGGAGTACGCGTCCGTGACGATCCCGGCCACGGGCGAACGGCGCTTCGCGGGTCTGGCGCGCTGGACGACGGGCCGGGTGCTGGCCGAGGTGTTGCGCGAAACGGCCGACAGCCGGCTGGCGGCGCGCCGTTTCGAGCAGCTCGGCGCGCTGACGGCGTCGCTGCACGACCAGGCCGCCGCCTGGCAGCCGCCGGCGCGGTTCACGCGGCATGCTCTCGATGCCGACGGCTTCATGGGCGATGCGCCGCACTGGGGGCCGTTCTGGGATCACCGGGGCCTGTCCGACGCGGAGCGGCGGCTGATGCTCGACACGCGCGCACGCCTGCACGCGGCCCTCACCCGGCTGGAGCGGCAGCCCGCCGTCTACAGCATGATCCACGCCGACATGCATCCCGGCAACATCCTGGTCGACGGCGACCGGCTGACCGTCATCGACTTCGACGACGCGGCCTGGGGCTGGCACGCCTACGACATCGCGGTCGCCCTGTTCTATCACCAGGGCGGCCCGACCTTCGACGCGTTCGAGCGCGCCTACCTCGCGGGCTACCGGTCGGTGCGGCGGCTATCGGAGCAGTCGCTGGCGTTGCTGCCGATGTTCCGGCTGGCCCGCGGGCTGGCCCAGATCGGCTGGTTTCACCAGCGTCCCGAACTCGACCGGGCGGCACGCTTCGAGGAAACGAAGGCGGCCGTGCTCGACCAGTGCCTCTCGTTCGAGCGAGCACTTTGACGGACCATCTTCGATCGCAGGAGGATCATATGGTGACGAGAACGGGCGGCTGCCTGTGCAAGGCGGTGCGATACGAATGCGCCGGCGCGCCGCAGTTTGCGCTGCAGTGTCATTGCCGGGACTGCCAGCTGCAGAGCGGCGCGCCCCACGTCGCGGCGGTGCGCATGCCGTCGAC
>DATHNU010000164.1:0-5969 GCA_035485695.1 Reyranella sp.
CCCTTCGGGCCTTGGTCGAGACGACGAGGAGTCGCCCTATGCGATAGCTCTGCCCTTGGAAGGCAGCAAGGTGTTCGGCTCGCTCAGCGTCTGTGCTAGTCACGAAAGTATCATGATGGACATTCGCGCCGGCCGTCCGGCTACTCTTTCGTCGAACGGCATGGTGACGTGCCCGCATGCCTTGGCCTCGCAGGCCGGCGCGGAAATGCTGCGCGAGGGCGGCTCGGCGATCGATGCGGCGGTCGCCGCCAGCGCCGCCCTCTCGGTCCTCTACCCGCACATGACGGGGATCGGCGGCGATGCCTTCTGGTTGATCTACGATGCCCGCGTGAAGGCCGTGCGCTACATCGACGGCGGCGGGCGAGCGACCTCGCGCGGCACAGTCGAGGCCTTCAGCGAGCGCGGCCTGGGCGAGGTGCCCTATCGCGGTGTGCTGCCCGGCACCTTGACGGTGCCCGGCGCCGTGGCGAGCTGGACCATGGCACATGCGGCCTATGGGCGGCTGCCGCTCAGGCGCTGCCTCGAAAGCGCAATCAGCTACGCGCGCGACGGCTTTCCGATAACGGCGCGGCTCGCGCATTGGCGTGACGTCGTGCGCCCGGAGTTGGCGAAGAGTCCCGAAGCCACCGCGATCTTCCTCCAGGAGGGACACACGCTCAGCAATCCCGACCTCGCGCGCACTCTGGAAGCGATCGCCAGCGACGGCTGGTACGGCTTCTATGACGGCGAGGTGGCGCGCGAGCTGGTGCGCTACTCCGACGCGAACGACGGTTTCTTCACGCTGAAAGACCTCAAGGCCCAGGTCGCGCGCTGGGGCGAGCCGCTCAAAGGCAGCTATCGCGACGTCACGATCTACGAGACGCCGGCGCCGACCCAGGGCTTCGCGGTGCTGGAAATGCTGAACCTGCTCGAGCCGCTGGAACTGCACCGCAAGCCGTTCCTCGGACCCGATGCGGTGCATCTGATGGTGCAGGCCAAGCAGCTCGCCTATCACGACCGCGACCGCCATCTCGCGGATCCGCGCTTCGCCCAGATGCCGATGGACCGCTTGATCTCGAAGAAATACGCCGATCAACGGCGCGCGCTGATGGATCCGGCCCGCGCCCTGCCGTGGGACCGCATCCCCTCCTACGGCAGCCTAACGGGCGACACGGTCTATATCGCCGCCGTCGATCGCCACGGCAACGCGGCTTCGCTGGTCCATTCGGTCTATGGCGTGTTCGGCGCGGCGGTGGTCGCGGGCTGCAGCGGCGTAGTACTGCAGAATCGCGCCGCCTATTTCTCGCTCGATCCCAGGAGTCCCAACAAGGTCGAGCCGGGCAAGACGCCGTTGCACACCCTGATCGCCTCGCTCGGCTTCCGGAACGACAGGCTTTGGAGCGTGCTGGGCTGCATGGGCGCCGACGGGCAGCCGCAGATCCACTTGCAGGCGTACAGCGCCATGATCGACCACGGCCTCGACATCCAGCAAGCGCTAGACATGCCGCGCTTCCTGTCCGGCCGCTTCGGCCTGCTCGAGGCGCGCGACACCTTGCACATCGAAGGCCGTTTCCCGGCCGAGACCATCGCCGAGCTGACGCGGCGCGGCCACACTGTCGACCGCTGGCCCGACTGGAACGAAATGGCGGGCCATGCGCACGGCATCACGATCGATCCGGTGACCGGCCAGCTGGCCGGCGGTGCCGATCCGCGCAGCGACGGCGAGGCGGTCGGGGTTTAGCTGGGAGCGCGCAGACGATGGGGATCATGTCATCCTGAACGCAGCGAAGGATCTCATGCCCGTGGCAAGCGGCGATGAGATCCGTCGCTTACGCTCAGGATGACAGGGAGAAACCCTCATAGCCGTTCTTCACCACGGCCTCGCAGCGTTCGATGTAGGCCGGGAAGCCGCCGATATAGGGCATGAACACGCGCGGCTTGCCGGGGATGTTGGCGCCGACATACCACGAGCTGCAGGTCGAGCGCAGCGTGCCGCCGGCCGCCTCGCCGACATGGCCGACCCAGGCCTCCTCGGCCTCGCGGCGGGGCTCGATCGAGGTGGCGCCCTGCGCGCGCAGGTAGTCGATGCACTCGGCGATCCATTCGACGTGCTGCTCGATCGACGGCAGCATGTTGGTCAGCACCGACGGGCTGCCCGGACCGGTGATGGTGAAGAGGTTGGGAAAGCCTGCGATGGTGAGGCCGAGATAGGATTTCGGCCCCTCCTTCCACTTGTCCTGCAGCGAGACGCCGCCGCGGCCACGAAAGTCGACCCGCAGCAACGCGCCGGTCATGGCGTCGAAGCCGGTGGCCAGCACCAGGCAGTCGAAGGTGTAGTCCTTGCCTTTCACCCGCAGCCCATGGGCCGTGACGCGCTCGATCGGCTCGTCGCTCACATCGACCAGCGTGACGTGCGGCTGGTTGAAGGTCGCCCAATAGCCGGTATCGACGCAGAGCCGCTTGCAGCCGATGACGTTGGTCGGCGTGAGCTTTTCGGCGAGCTCGGGATCCTTCACGACGTCGCGGATCTTGGCGCGCACGAAGTCCGCCGCCGTCCTGTTCGACTCGGCGTTCAGCAGCAGGTCGGAGAACGAACCCATGAAGCCCAGGCCGCCATAGTTCCAGCGCTCCTCGAACAGGCGCCGGCGCTCGGCCTCGTCGGTCTCGATCGCCGAAGCGGGATTGAAGGCGAAGTCGATGCCTGCCGGCATTTTCCTGGCGCGGCGGCGCATCGCCTCGTAGTTCGCCTTGACGTCGCTGACATAGGCCGGATCGAGCGGCTTGTTGTGCGCCGGCACCATGTAGTTGGCCGTGCGCTGGAACACGGTGAGGTGGCTCGCCTGCTGGGCGATGATGGGGATCGACTGGATGGCCGACGAGCCGGTGCCGATCATGCCCACCGTCTTGGCCGAAAAGTCGACGCCTTCATGCGGCCAGTTGCCGGTGTGATAGGTCGGGCCCTTGAAATCCTCCAGGCCGGAAATCCTGGGCGTGTTGGGCGACGACAGGCAGCCCATCGCAGTGATGACGAAACGGGCGGTGAGGCGATCGCCTTTGTCCGTCTCGACCGTCCAGGCATGCGCCTTCTCGTCGAACCGGGCCTGGGTGACCCTGGTCTCGAACTGGATGTCGCGGCGCAGGTCGAAGCGGTCGGCGACGTGGTTGGCATAGCGCAGGATCTCGGGCTGGGTGGCGTAGCGCTCTGTCCATTCCCATTCCTGCTGCAGCTCGGGCGAGAACTGGTAGGAATACTGGACGCTTTCGACGTCGCAGCGCGCGCCGGGATAGCGGTTCCAGTACCAGGTGCCGCCGACACCCTTGCCGGACTCGAATACGCGTACCCCGAAACCCTTCTGGCGCAGGCGGTGCAGCATGTACATGCCGCCGAACCCGGCGCCGATGACCACCGCATCGAAATCGAGCGACATACTTCCTCCGGATTGAATCGACCTTTAGTGCGACAGAGGAGGTGACCGCGCAAGCCTTCCCGTGCCACCTGTTATCACGGAGAGACCGCACAATGGCCGACACGGACTATCCGGCAAGCTGGTATGCCGCCACGCGAGACTCGAGCCCCGATCGTGCCTCGCTTTCGGGCAGGATCGAGGCCGATGCCGCCGTCGTGGGCGGCGGTTTCGCCGGCCTGCACACCGCGCGGCTGCTGGCGATGCGCGGGCGCAAGGTCGCGCTTGTCGAGCGCCGGCGCATCGGCTGGGGCGCTTCCGGCCGCAACGGCGGCTTCGTCAGCGCGGGCTTCGCCGCGCGGTCGGGGGCGCTGATCGACAAATTGGGTGTCGATCACGCGCGCAATCTCTACGCCCAGTCGCAACGCGGCGTGGCGATCGTGCGCACGGCCATGGATGAGCTGGACCGGCCCGATATCCGCATGGGCAGCGGCAAGCTCACGGTCTCGCGCACCGATCAGGGCGCAGGCTTCGCCGATCGCACACGGGCGCTCGCCGAAAGGCTCGGCGCCAGCTTCGAGCCGTGGGAAACCGACCGCGTGCGCGCGGTGATCGCAACCCCGCGTTATCACCAGGCGATTCACGATCCGCAGTCGTTTCACCTCCATCCGCTCAACTTCGCCCTGGCCCTCGCGCACGACATCGAACGCCGCGGCGGCAAGCTGTACGAGCGCAGCGACGCGAGCGGGCTGCAGCGGCAAGGCGCCGTCTGGCGCCTGCGGACAGCGGGCGGCGAGATCACGGCACGCCACGTCGTGCTGGCCGGCAATGCCGATCTCGGCCGCGTGCATCGGCGGATCGCTGACGCCGTCCTGCCGGTGGCGACCTATGTCGCCGTGACGGCGAAGATCGGCCCCCGGCTCGCCGAATTCATCCGCTGGCCCGGCGCGATCTCCGACACGCGTCGCGCCGGCGACTACTATCGCATCGTCGACGGCGACCGGTTGCTGTGGGGTGGCCGCATCACCACCGACACGCGCGAGCCAACCAGGTTGCGGGAGATGATGCGACGCGACATCTGCGCGGTCTATCCCGGGCTTGGCGAGGTCAGGATCGAGTATGCCTGGCCCGGCATCATGGGCTATGCGCCCCATATGATGCCCCAGGTCGGCAAGATCGAGCCGGGCCTCTGGGTCTGCTCGGCCTTCGGCGGCCATGGCGTCGCCCAGACCGCGGCAGGCGCCGATGCGTTGGCCGCCGCTATCGCAGGCGAAGACGACCGTTATAAGCTGTTCCAGCCCTTCGGCACGGGATGGGCGGGCGGCCCGCTGGGCCGGATCGCCACCCAGCTCGTCTACTGGAAACTGCAAGCCAGCGACTGGTGGGACGAGACGCGGCGGGCGAAGAACGCGGAGACGCTCAGGACATGACCAAATCCACGATCGGCGATTCGCCCAGGCGACGCGAGGATGCGCGCTTCATCACCGGCGGCGGCGCCTATCTCGACGACCTGCGTTTCGAGCGGCTGGCGCACGCCGTCGTCCTGCGTTCGCCGCATGCGCATGCGCGGATCAAGGCCATCGACGTTGGTGCCGCCAGGAACGCATCGGGGGTGCTGGCCATCCTGACGGCGGCCGACGCGGCGGCCGACGGGCTGGGACCGCTGCGCCCTTACGCCGAGGCCAATGTCCAGACCGGCGAGCCGTTCATCTTCGCGCCGCAGCCGCTGATCGCCGGCACCAAGGCGCGCTTTGCCGGCGAGCCGGTGGCGCTGGTCGTCGCCGAGACCCACGCCCAGGCGCTCGACGCCGCCGAGCTCATCGCGGTCGACTACGAGGCGCTGCCGGCCGTCATCTCGAGCGAGGCGGCGCGCGCGGCGGACGCACCGCTCATCTCCGAGGAAGTGCCGGGCAATGTCTGCATCGACTGGCATACCGGCGATGCCGCCGGCGTCGAGGCGGCCTTTGGCAACGCGGCGCACATCGTCACCCTGACGCTCGACAACCACCGCATCGTCACGAACCCGATGGAGCCGCGCGGCTGCATTGGCCAGTTCGACCCCGCCGGCGGCCGCTACACGCTGCACGTCTCGAGCCAGAACATCCACATCAACCGCAATCACGTGGCGCGGGCGCTGGGCGTCGAGCCGAAGGACGTGCGCTTCATCGCGCCCGACGTCGGCGGCGGCTTCGGCGCCAAGAACTTCGCCTATGCCGAGCATGCCCTGATCCTGTGGGCCGCCCGGCGCACCGGCCGGCCGGTGAAATGGATCGCCAGCCGCAGCGAAGTGTTTTTGGCCGACCACGCCGCGCGCGACACGCAGGCCAAGGCCGCGTTGGCGCTTGATGCTGCCGGCAAGTTTTTGGCACTCAAGGTCGCCAGCATCGCCAATCTCGGCGCCTACATGGCGGGCGCCGGCGGTGGCGTGCAGACCTACCAGTATGTCCATCTGCAGGGCACGGTGTATCGCATCCCTTCGATCGCGCTCCATGTCGTGGCCGTCCTCAGCAACACCGCGCCGATCGGCGTCACGCGCGGCCCGGGCTTTGCCGAGACGGTGAACATCCTGGAACGCCTGATCGACGC
>DATHNU010000165.1:0-3692 GCA_035485695.1 Reyranella sp.
GTCGAGAAGGGCGCCATCGCCGCGCTGCGCAAGCACAAGCCCGGCCGGCGTCTCGACATCAACGTCGAGTACTACACCGCGCTGCTCCTGGAGGCGCTCGAGGTGCCGCGCAGCGCCTTCACCGCCCTGTTCGCGGTCGGCCGCACGGCCGGCTGGTGCGCGCATATCTTCGAGCAGGAGAAGGGCGGCCGCATCATCCGCCCGCAATCGAACTATGTCGGGCCACGGCCTTAGACTTCTCTTTTGCTCCACCGTCTGACGGCAGGGCATCGCATCTGGCGATCCCGTCGTCTCGACCGAGGCCCGCAGGGCCGAGTGGAGAGACCTTCTCTCGACAATGAGCAGCTTGTTGTGGAGAGAAGGTCTCTCCACTCCGCGTGGAGTTTACCCCGAGGTATTCGAGGGGCGCTCCGGTCGAGACGACGAAATCCTTCGTGTGCGATAGCCCTGCGTCTGAAGGGACGGCAAGGGATGCACCCTAATCATCCCGCACCGCCGAGCCGCGCCACGTCCGGGCCCGCGTGCCGGCGGCGTCGAAGACCCAGACGATCACGTCGGCGCCGGCCGGCGTGAAGCGGGCGTTGAAATGGCGGCGCCAGAAGCTGCCGTCGGCGTGGTTGAACAGCGCCTCGGTGCCGAGCGAGTCGGGGCGGACGATCAGGTTCGCCGAGCGCGGCGCGGGATGGGCCTCGGCGCCGATCAACGCGGCGAACCCGCCAGCCAGCGGCGCGAAGCGCAGCGTCTCGCCCTTGTAGGTGGTCTGCATCGGGCCACCGTCGATGCGCAGCCAAACGACGGCACCGCCGTCCTCCGCCCGGACGGAGAAATAGACGGCAACGGGCGCCGCGCTGTCGAGATCGACATGCGGATGCTCGGGCGGCGGATAGATGTCCTCGAGCGGGATCGAGCGATAGAAGCGCACGGCGCCGCTGTAGCTGCCGAGCCATTCCGGCCACAGGCCCGATTGGGCGAGCGCGTCGGACGCGACGAGGAGCGTGGCGCCGGCGCCCAGGAACTGGCGCCGCGCCATCATCGGCTGCGGCCTGCCACCACGGTGAGGTCGACCGTGACCTCGTTGGCGACCTGTCCGGTGCCGGCCCATTCGTTCTGGCCGACGCCGAAGTCGAGCCTCTTCAGGTTGAGTCGCCCCTTTGCCGTGGCGCGCAGTCTGCCCGGTTGCGCCGGATCGTCGGCGATGGAGAGGGTGAAAGGCAGCACGGCGTCGCGCGTGACGTCGCGGATGGTGAGCTTGCCCTGCGCCTCGTAGCGCTCGCCGCCCTTGGCGGTGACCGAAGTCGCCACGAAGCGCGCCGCCGGGAATTTCTGCACGTCGAGGAAGTTGGGTCCCTTGAGGAGTGAATCGACGTCGTGGTTGTTGGTCGCCACCGGTGGCGTCTCGATCTTGATATCGATGCGCGCCGTGGCGGGCGCGGCAGGATCGAGGACGATCTCGCCCGTCCAGGCGGGGAACCGGCCGTTGACGAAGGCGCCGATCTGGGAAGCGGTGAAGGTGAGCGAACTGGCGCGCGCATCGATGGTCCAGGCATCCTGCGGTCCGGCGATCGCGGGCGAGGCGAGGAGCAGGAGGGCGAGGATCGGCCAGGAGCGCATCAGGGTCCTCCGAACGGCCACATGCGGCGAAAGACGCCGTCGCGCCGCAGCAGGTCGTGGTGCACGACGGCGGCGACGTGCAGCACAAGCACCGCGATCAGCAGCCGCGACAGAATATAATGGGTCGTTCGCAGGGCGTCGAACAGGGCGGGGTCGCGCGGCACCAGGTCGGGCAGGGGGATGTAGCCGAACCAGAAGACGCTGACGCCGGCGGCCGAGCTCATCGTCCAGCCGCTGAGCGGCATGGCGAGCAGCAGCACCAGCAACGCCCAATGGCCGATCGGCGCCAGCACGGCCTGCCAGTGCACCACCGCGGTGGGCAGCGGCGGCGGTGGATGGCGCCAGCGCCACAGCAGGCGTCCGACCGTCAGCAGCAGCACGACCAGCCCCACCCATTTGTGCCACGCATAGGCGTAGAGCTTGGTGAAGCCGAGCGGCAGGCCGGTCATCCACAGCCCGACGCCCAGCATGCCCAGCACCGCGACCGCGGTCACCCAGTGCAGCGCCTGGGCGGCGGGATGATAACGCGGCTCGGCCACGCGCCCGTCCCGGCGGCGCGTGCTCAGCGCCACGCGTCGGTGGCGATGGTGATCTCGACGGTGTCGCCCACCATGTCGACATACTTGGTCATGCCGAACTGGGAGCGCTTGATGGTGCCGATGCCGCGGAAGCGGGCGTAGCGCGCCCCGGCCGGCGCGTCGGGCCGCCGGTCGGCCACCGTCACGTCGAGCGTCATCGGCCGCGTGACGCCGCGCAAGGTGATGTCGCCTTCGACCTTGAAGGCGTTCTCCCCGGTGCGTTCGATCTTCTTCGATTCGAAGATCATCTTGGGGAATTTCTCGACATCGAAGAAGTCGCTGTCCTTCATCATCGCCGTTTGCTGGGTATCCAGCATCTGGATGCTGTCGGTAAAGACCACGACCTCGACGCTGCTCTTGGGCGCCTCGGCGTCGTCGACATTCACCGCGCCCTGCCAGCTCTTGAAGCTGCCGGTGGTGCGAAAGATCTTGGAATTGCCGATCGCGAAATCGATCGTGCCGCGGTCGGCGCCGATCGAGAGCTTTTCGGCCGCCTGGACCCATGGACTTTCCAGCATGAACGCAAGCACGAGGGCGAAGACTCTAACCGGCACGGACACGCTCCTCGTAGGTCTCGAAGAACCGATGGCCCGTCCCCCGCTGATTTTCATAAATCGAGCCCTGGTGGTCGGCGGCCGGCAGCGGCATGCGCACGGGGGCGGGCACCACGCGCGGCTCGATGGTGGGCTCGCCCAGCACCATGCGGCCGTTGAACTCCTCGAAATTCGCCACACCCATCAGCGGCCAGGCGTCGGCTGCGGTGTATTCGTGCAGCAGCAGACGGCGCTGGCGGTTGGAGCGATTGAGCGCCGAGCCATGCACCAGCCGCACGTGATGGATGGTCATCGAGCCGGCCGGCCCCATCAGCGGGACCGCCTTGGCGAAATCGAGGTCGCACGCGGCGGGGCTCATGGCCCCGCAAAAGCGGCCATCCGCATGATGGTCGAAGGTCGGGCCGCGATGCGTGCCGGGCAGCACCATCAGCGGGCCGTTGTCGATGTCGCAGTCGTCGAGATAGATGCCGGTCGCCAGCACGTCGTCGTTGGTGTGTGGATAGAATGCCCAGTCCTGGTGCCATTCCACCGGCGAGCCGTAGCCCGCCGACTTCATGTTGAGCTTGCCGCCGTGCTGGCGGATGGCGGGCCCCAGAAGCTGGGCCAGGATCGAGGTGATCGCCGGATCGCGTGCCAGGGCATGGAAGAAGGCGTAGCGCTTGAAGATCGCGGGCTTCAGCCGGCGTACCCGCGGCAGCGTGGCGCTGTGGCTGGGCTCGAGGTCGTAGAGATCGTCGTTGGCCGCGACGCCGCGCGCCTCCGACACGATACGGTCGGTGAGCGCGCGCAGCTCGGCGAGCTGCTCGCCCTCGATCAGGCGCGGGATGACCAGGTAGCCGTCGCGCCGGTACGTCTCGATCTGCTGGGCGGTAAGCATGCGAAACCATAGCACGAGTGCCTGGCTTGGCGGATACTGGCCCGATGGCGGTTCGTGCCCTGTTTCCCACCC
>DATHNU010000166.1:0-6086 GCA_035485695.1 Reyranella sp.
GATCATGGCATAGCGCTGGCTGCGCGTGCCGAGGCCGAACTTGGAGCCGTCCATGGTGAGGCCCATCGCCTGGGTGAACTCGCCGTTGCCGTCGCCCAGCATGAGCACCTTGTCGCCGGCCTTCTGGTCCTTGCCCCAGGCCCCCATCACGAACGCGTCATTGACGGAAATGCAGGCGATGGTGTCGACACCCTTCGCCTTGAGCTTGTCAGCTTCGGCCACGAACCCGGGCACGTGTTTTGCTGAACAAGTGGGAGTGAAAGCACCCGGCAGCGCGAAGGCAACGACCTTCTTGCCGGGCGCGAAAAGTTCTTCGGTGGTGACCGCTTTGGGTCCCTCGGGCCCCAACATGCGCAACGTGGCGCTGGGCACCTTGTCGCCGACTTTCGCCATTATTTGCTCCTTCAATTGCCGCCCGGAGCGGGCAGCCTCGCGAACCGGCGGACCCTAGGCGAGGGGTCGCAATTTGTCCAATGGGCGCCATTCTAGCGAGATGCCCGGCTTGATCTTTGCTCGGACAATCCCCATGGATTTGGAGGATCATTGCACCATGCCCGGATCAGGCTCCCCCGCCGCGACGTTGGTCGGCCGCTTTCTGGTCGCCGCGCCCTCCATGCCCGACAAGAACTTCCAGAAGAGCGTCGTGTTCATCTGCAAGCACGACGAAGACGGCGCCTTGGGCATCATCGTCAACAACAAGGTCGAGGGCCTGCCGTTGGGTCAGGTCTACAAGCAGCTCGGCATTGATGTCTCGCCGGCAGCGGCCGAGCGGGCGGTGCTGTTCGGCGGCCCGGTCGATACCGCGCGCGGCCTGGTGCTGCACTCCGCCGACTACAAGCGCGAGGGGGAGACCTTGCTGATCGAAGGCGGCATGGCGCTCACCGCCTCGCTGGAGATCCTGAAGGATATGGCCGGCGGCAAAGGTCCCAAGGAGGCCTGGCTGGCGCTGGGTCATTCCGGCTGGTCGCCCGGCCAGCTCGACTTCGAGATGCAGGACAATGCCTGGCTGGTGGTCGACGGCGATGCAGCGCTGGTGTTCGACGCCGACTTCGCCGCCAAGTGGCAGCGCGCGCTCGATCGTCTGGGCAGCAAGGGCGGTCCGGGCGGGCGGTTCGACCCGGCGTCCTTCTCGCATCAGTCCGGTCGCGCCTGAGCGTGCGGGGCACCTGTTCGACCGCTTCGCAGCGACAATAACCTTGATGTCCGACTGCAACAGTCGGGAGACGACGCGGATCTTCATCTGACGGGTGTCAGATGTGCATTTTGCGACCCCTGATTGTGCTTACATTTCGCGATCCAACGGCCTATAGCGCGATTGTGCCGCCGCAACCCTCCCTTCGCGGCAGGCGCGTTCCAGGGACGCCTGCGCTTCCTTCCCCAACCCCATTAGGGAGCGCGGGCGTCCCGCTCTTCTCCGGTCGTTATTCGGCAGCGGCAGACTGCAGCGCAGGATTGCGGTAGGCGGCGAGCAGGTTCGCTTCGCGCTCCTTGGCCGTATCGATGTTCTTGTCCTTGATGTGGCCGAAGCCGCGCATCGTCTCCGGCAACGCCGCGATCTGCAGCGCGAGCGCATGGTTGCTCTGGTCGAGGCTTGCCAGCAGCGTCTCGACGGTCGCTTCGTATTCGCCGATCAGACGGCGTTCCCGGCGGCGTTCCGCGGTGTAGCCGAAGAGATCGAGCCGCGTGCCGCGCAGACGCTTCAGCGAGGCGAGCAGGCGGAACATCGGCATCACCCAGGCGCCGTATTCGCGCTTCTTGAGCTGACCGGTCACGGGGTCGCGGTCGGCGAGCAGCGGCGGCGCCAGGTGGAAGGTGAGCTTGTAGTCGCCTTCGAACTGCGTGCCGAGCTTCTTCAGGAACTCGCCGTCGCTGTAGAGGCGCCCGACCTCGTACTCATCCTTGTAGGCCATCAGCTTGTAGAGCGACTTGGCCACCGCCTCGGCAAGCCCGCGTCGGCCCGACGCCTTTTGCTTTTCGGCATTCGCGACCTTGTCGACGAAGGCGCTGTAGCGCGCGGCATAGGCCTTGTCCTGATAGGCCGTCAGCAGCTCGACCCGCTTGGCCACGATCTCCGGCAAGGTGCGCGCCACCGGCTTCTCGACCCGCAGCGTCGGCTTGGCGGCGGCCTGAACCGCGGCGATGTTGTGCGCGGCCAGCCGTCCCCAGGCGAAGGTGCGCTTGCTGGTTTCGACCGCGACACCGTTCAGCTCGATGGCGCGCTCGATGGCCTCGAACGAGAGCGGCAGCAGGCCCTTCTGCCAGGCATAGCCCAGCATGAAGAGGTTGGTGGCGATCGAATCGCCCAGGATCGCCGTGGCGAGGCCCGTACCGTCGACGAACTCGGTGGCCTCGTCGCCCGCGGCATCGCGGATCGACTTCATCATGGCCTCGGCGCCGAGATCCATGTCGCCGTTCATGACGAAGGCCGCCACCGGCTGGACATGGCCGTTGATCACCGCCTTGGTGACGCCTTGCTCGATGCGCGACAGAGCGGCCGGCGAGGCGGCCACGACCATGTCGCAGCCCAGCACCAGGTTGGCGCCGCCGGCAGCGATGCGCACGGCATGCAGGTCCTCAGGCTTGGGCGCCAGGCGCACATGGCTCATCACCGCGCCGTTCTTTTGCGCAAGTCCCGTGAAGTCGAGCACGGTGCAGCCCTTGCCCTCGAGATGGGCCGCCATGCCGATCAGCGCGCCGACGGTTATGACACCTGTGCCGCCGATGCCGGTCACCAGAATGCCGTAGGCCTCGGAAAGCGGCCGCAACGTCGGCATGGGCAGCGCAGCGAAGGGATCCTCCTGCACCACCTTGAGCTGCGGACGCCTGGCCTTGGCGGGCGTGCCGCCATGCACCGACACGAAGCTCGGACAGAAGCCGTTTACGCAGGAGAAGTCCTTGTTGCAGTTGCTCTGGTCGATCTGGCGCTTGCGTCCCAGTTCGGTCTCGAGCGGCTTCACCGACACGCAGTTGCTCTTGTCGGAGCAGTCGCCGCAGCCCTCGCACACCGCGTCGTTGATGAACACGCGCTTGGCGGGGTCGGGGAAGGTGCCGCGCTTGCGGCGGCGGCGCTTCTCCGCGGCGCAGGTCTGGTCGTAGACCAGCACGGTGAGACCGGGGATCTCGCGCAGCTCGCGCTGCACCGCGTCGAGCTCGTCTCGGTGACGGATGGTGACACCGGGAGCGAAATCGGCATTCAGCGGATACTTGTCGGGCTCGTCGGTGACCACGACAACCTTTTGGGCACCCTCGGCCGCGACCTGCTTGGTGATGTCGGGCACGTTGAGCGGTCCGTCATGCGGCTGGCCGCCGGTCATGGCGACGGCGTCATTGAACAGGATCTTGTAGGTGATGTTGACGCCAGCCGCCGCGGCCTGGCGGATCGCCATCAGGCCGGAATGGTAATAGGTGCCGTCGCCGAGATTCTGGAAGATGTGCTTGTCGGCGCTGAACGGCGCCTGGCCTATCCAGCCGACGCCTTCGCCGCCCATGTGGCTGATCAGCGAGGTGCGGCGCTCGGGCATCCAGATCGCCATGCCATGGCAGCCGATGCCGGCCATCGCCCGGCTGCCTTCCGGCACGCGCGTCGAGGTGTTGTGCGGGCAACCCGAACAGAAGTAAGGCGTGCGCGACACCTTGGGCGGCGGCGCGGCTAAAAGCTTTTCCTTGCTCTCGAGGCGGGCCAGGCGCTGGCGCAGCTCCGGCGATTCGCCGCCATGCTTCATCAGGCGGGCGGCGATCACCATGGCGACGCCGGTCGGCGTGAGCTCGCCCTCGCTCGGCAGGATGATGCGGCCGGTCTCGTCCGATTTGCCGATGACCAGCGGCCGACGGTCGGCCGGCGCGTTGTAGAGGATGTGGACGAGCTGGTCTTCCAGGTTGGAGCGCTTCTCCTCGACGACGATGACCTCCTGCAGGCCCTCGGCGAAGCGCCGCGCGCCTTCCGGCTCGAGCGGCCAGGTCATGCCGACCTTGTAGAGGCGGATGCCGAGCGTGCGCGCGCGCGCCTCGTCGATGCCGAGATCCTCCAGCGCCTGGCGCGTGTCGAGATAGGCCTTGCCGGTCGTCATGATGCCGATGCGCGCCTGTGGCGGATCGATCACCATCTTGTCGAAGCCGTTGGCGCGCACGAACGCCTTCACCGCTTCCATCTTCGGCCCGTGCAGGCGCTTCTCCGCCTCGAGCGGCGGGTCGGGATTGCGGATGCCGAGCCCGCCCGGCGGCAGCTGGAAATCGGTCGGCATCACGATCCTGATGCGCTCGGGATCGACCCACACCGAGGCGCCTGATTCGACGGTCTCGGAGATCGCCTTGAAGCCGATCCAGCAGCCCGAGTAGCGCGACAGCGCGAAGCCTAAAATGCCGAAGTCGAGATATTCCTGGACGTTGGCCGGGTTCACCACCGGGATCATCGCCGCGGCGAAGACCTGCTCGCTTTGATGCGGCAGGGTCGAGGACTGGCAGCCATGGTCGTCGCCGGCCAGCGCGATCACGCCGCCATGCGGCGAGGTGCCGGCGGCATTGCCGTGCTTCAGCACGTCCATCGAGCGATCGACGCCGGGGCCCTTGCCGTACCAGATCGAGAACACGCCATCGACGGTGGCGCCGGGGAACAGGTTGACCTGCTGCGTGCCCCATACCGAGGTGGCGGCGAGGTCCTCGTTCAGGCCGGGTTGGAAGTGGATGTTGTTTTCCTTGAGGTAGCGCTTCGCCGTCCACAGCGCGTTGTCGTACATGCCCAGCGGCGAGCCGCGATAACCGGAGATGAAGCCGCCGGTGTTGAGCCCGGCGGCGAGGTCGCGCTGGCGCTGCATCATCGGCAGGCGCACCAGGGCCTGGATGCCGGTGAGATAGACGCGGCCCTTGTCGAGCCGGTAGCGGTCTTCCAGGGCGTAGTCGCCGAAAACGAGCGGTACGGTGGCGGTGCTCATCGCGGAAGGCCCTCCAGAGCGGCGGCGTGAACGGGCGTTTATGTGGTGCGAGCATAGCCGGCCGGGCCGCCCGGGGGAACGCCGCGCGGCTCGCGGCAAAGGACGAATTTCGCATCCCCCATTCGGCCGTGCCGTTATAGGGTTGCGACAACCGGGAGGATGCAATGGCCTACAAGACCATCTTGGTGCATTGCGATGTCAGCCGCGGCACGGCGGGCCGCCTCAGGATCGCCGCCGATCTGGCAGACCGCTTTGGCGGCCATGTCATCGGCTTGTATGTACGTCGGGCCTTCCAGGCGCCGGCGTTCACCGATGCAGGTCCAGCCATGGACAGCCTCTACAGAACCTACGAGACGACGGTTAGGGCCGAGGAGGCGATGGCCACGGCAGCGTTCAGGGATGCCGTTGGCAACCAGGGCCTCTCCAGCGAGTGGCGCGTCGCCGACGGCTATGTCGACGAAATCCTCGCGGCCGAGGCGCGTGTGGCGGATCTCGTGATCGTGGGGCAGGCCGAGCCCGACTCCCCGCCGACCACCACGCCGGCCGATCTGGCGGAAGGTATCGCCATGGCCGCCGAGTGCCCGGTGCTGATCGTGCCTTATATCGGTGCAGCCAAACCGCCGGGCAAGACGGTGATGCTGTGCTGGAATGACAGCCGTGAAGCCAAGCACGCGGCGACCGCCGCGCTGCCGCTGCTCGCTGCCGCCGACAAGGTGATCGTGCTGATCATCGACCCCAAGGCCGATCGTAACCGTGAAGAGCCGGGCGCCGATGTCGCCGTCTGGCTCGCCCGCCATGGCGTGAAGGTGACGGTGCAGCGTGACAGCGCCGCCGATTCCGACGTCGGCGGCGTGATCCTGTCACGCGCCGCCGATCACGACATCGATCTCATCGTCATGGGCATCTACGGCCATTCGCGCATGCGCGAGAGGGTGCTGGGCGGCGCCAGCCGCACGCTGCTGGCCAGCATGACGGCGCCGCTGCTCGTCGCGCATTGAAGCTGGGGGCGCGCCACTGCACGCGGAGTAACCTCCGCGCTAAGTGGCGCGTCATTGCCTTTTCCGCTCGGTGCGGGACAGCGGCCGCGGACGGCCGCGACTCGCGCCTCAGAAGGCGCTGCCGCCCGCCTAGTTCGTCGGCTTTTGGCCCTTCTTGTAG
>DATHNU010000167.1:0-6548 GCA_035485695.1 Reyranella sp.
TCGGCACCGAGGGTGAGCTTGCCGACGATCTGCTCGTAGATCGAGGCCGACACGCAGATGCCGCCCTGCGGCGCGATCGATTCCAGCCGCACCGCGACGTTCACGGCATCGCCCATCAGATCGTCGCCGCTTTCGACGACGTCGCCGAGGTTGATGCCGATGCGCAGGATGAGCTGATTGTCCTGGTCGGCCGTGGCGTTGGCCGAGCGCATCGACTCCTGGATCTCGAGTGCGGCCCGCACCGCCTCGACCGGGCTCACGAACTCCGCGAGCATGCCGTCGCCCGTCAGCTTGAAGACACGACCGCGGTGATGCTTCACGATCGTCTCGGTCGTGGCCATGCGGGCGCCGGGGAGGTCGAGCGCGTGCTCCTCGTTGCGCGCCGACATGGTGCTGAACCCGACGACGTCGACGGAAATGATCGTGGTCAGGCGCCTGACCAAGGCGGGTTCATCCATGACCACAGGCTAGCCGACGGGTGCGCGGCAGGCCATAGGACCGCCTTGCGTCATGGGCCATGCTCTGCGATGACCCAGACCATGCAATCCGAGACCCCGCGTTACTGGGAAGACTACCAGGTCGGCATGAAATACCCGCTGGGCTCGACCAGTTTCACCGCAGACGAGATCGTCGCGTTCGCCCGCCAGTTCGATCCGCAGAGCTTCCATGTCGACGCCGTCGCGGCCAAACAATCGATGTTTGGCGGCCTGATCGCCTCGGGTTGGCATATCGCCGCCAAGCTGATGCGGCTGTTCGTCGACAACTACATCGACAAGCGCACGGCCTTGGGCTCACCCGGCGTCGACGAGTTGCGCTGGCTGAAGCCCGTGCGGCCAGGCGACACACTGACCGCCTGGGTCGAATGCGCCGACAAGGTGCCGTCCAGGAGCCGGCCCGGGATGGGCGTCATTCACGAGCATTGGAGCGCCACCAACCAGAAGGGCGAACTGGTGATGACGGCGAAGGGCATCAACATGGTGCGGAGGAAGCCGGCATGATGCGCGCCGTCCGCGGGCTCGACCATGTCGTGGTCATGGTCGACGGCATCGACGCCGCCGAAGCGGCTTATCGGAAGCTGGGCTTTCAGGTGCAGCCGCGCGGCTTCCACAAGAAGCTCGGCACCGCCAACCACCTGATGATCTTCGACCAGGACTATTTCGAGATCCTGGGCATCGTCGAGGACACTGCGTTCAATGCCGAACGGCGGGAGTGGCTCAAGCAGGGTGGCGGCCTTGCCAACGTGGCGCTCGCCACCGATGGCGCCGACATCGCCTTCGACGCCTTCAAGGTCGCGGGCCTGGAACCCGATGCGCCGCTGTTCTTCGATCGTGCCGTGGAGGTCGCGGGCAAGACGGAGCACGCGCAGTTCCGCACCGTGCGCATCCCCAAGACGCATATGCCGGTGGTCGGTTTCTTCGTCTGCGAGCACCTGACGCCCCAATTCGTCTATCGCGAGGAATGGGCCAGGCACCCCAATGGAGCGCGCGGCATTCTGGGCGTGACGGTGATCGCCGAGCGGCCAGCCCGGTGGATCGCCGAGCTCGAGAAATATTTCGGTACGGGCTCTGTGGAGCGCGAAGGCGAGGGGTTGGTGGTCGATACCGGCACCCAGCCCATCCGCTACCTGACCCGCAAGGCCTACGCCGAGCGCTATCCCGGCGTGACGCCGGTGCGGCCGGGCGATCATCCGGCGCTTTTGTCGGTCGGAGTCCAGAGCCTTGCCGCCTGTGAGGCGCTGCTGACGAAGAATGGCGTCAAGCTGCTCAAGCCCGATGCCGGCCGGCTCATCGTGCCGCCCGCGGAAGCCGCCCACCTCACCCTGGAATTCCGGGAGCGCTGACAACGTGAGTCCTGACCTGACGGACCGGCGGATCTATGGATTCGTCACCGAGGAGCATCTGCGTTTTGCCGATGTCGATGCCAACGGCCACATCAACAACGGCGCCTTCCTGCAGCTTCTGGAGAATGCCCGGGTCTCCTACATGCGCCAGATCGTGCGCTCCGGCTTGCCGCGCTTTCGCGTCGTGGTCGGCAGGCTCGAGATCGATTTCAAGCGCCAGATGTTCTATCCCGGCCGCGCCACTGCCGGCGCCCGCCTGCTCGAAGTGCACGAGCGCAAGTGCGTGATCGGGCACGGCCTGTTCGATGGCGAAGGCCATTGCACGGCCGTGCTGAAGGCGATCATGGTGTCGCTGAACGAGGAGATCCATCGCAGCGTGCCGTTCGATCCCGCGGTGCGTGCTGCGTTGGAGAAATTCGCTGCCTCCAAGGACGGACTTCCGACATGACCGACAAGCTCATCCCTGAAGGCTTCCGCAAGCTCGACGTCAGCGATGACTTCGTCGGCCTGATCGGCCCCCTCTGGTTCAAGGCCGAAGGCGAGCGCCTGCGGGTCGGCCTGCCGCTCCAGGCCCGCCATGGCAACCCGATGGGATGGGCGCATGGCGGGCTGCTGGTCACCGTGGCCGACATGGTGATGGGGGCAGGCTCGGGCCACATCACCGGCATCCGCTGGCCCCATCCGACGATCTCGCTCAGCACCGAGTTCGTGCGCGGCGCCAAGCTTGGACAGTGGCTGGAGGGCACCGCGCGCATTGCCCGGCGGACCATCAATTTCTGCTTCTGCAGCTGCGACCTGGTGTGCGGCGGCGAGATCGTCCTGGTGGCGTCAGGCGTCTTCAAGGTGCCGGATATCGACAAGATCCCGAAGGCGCTGCGCGCCAAGGTGATGGGCAAGTGGGAGTAGCTGAGTGTATCCGTCGTCCCGAGCGAAACGGCCCGTAGGGCGGCGCAGTCGAGGGACCTTCCCTCAACAATAGGCGGCTTGGTGAAAGAAGGCGCCTCCGCGCGGCCGTTCGGGCCTTGGTCGGGGCAACGGCGGTCACTTCTTCTTTTTGTGCCGATAGATCCGGTAGCGGTCGAAATCCATGAAGTGTTCGTAGTTCTCGAACGCGTCGGCGAATACGCGGTTCTGCATGAAGTATTCGAGGTAGTCGAATTCCTTCCCCTGGCAGCGCGGGATGCCGGGAATGCGGTCGACAATCACGAGATCGGGCTGCTCGCGGGCGAAATCCTCACTCACCGCCTCGAACACGAACTTCTCCGAATCGCCCATCGTGTCGGGCGGATTGTAGAGCGCGGGGAAGTCGTCGCAGGTCGCGTACACGCCCTGCAGCACCCACATGCTGAGGAAGCGCATGGTCATGCGCCCGCCGATGTAGTTGATCAGCGGCCACAGTGGATAGATTCCGGGCGAGAGCGCCAGCAGCGTGCGGTGGGGCGCGTTCTGCTCGATGATGTGTTGCAGGCGGCCGCCGATCGAATCCTCGAACTGGCGCTGCTTGTAGAAGGGCGGCGTATAGAGCGCCGCCTGGAAGTAGAGCAGCACCATCAGGGTGGCCGAGATCACCGCCACCGGCAGGTGATGGCCGCTGCGGCTGATCGGCAGGTAGCGGTCGACGGTCTGCGACACGGTGAGCGCGGCAAGCAGGATCACTGCCGACAAAGCGGGGAGCACGTGATAGGGCCAGCCCTTGGCCTGGGCGATGGCCGAGATCGCCGCGCCGATGCCGAACACCACGAGCACGCGCGCCGAGATCGTCTTGGTGAACACCACGGCGATCACGCCGAAGATCACCAGCGCGATCAGCGTGGGCGCCAGCACATTGCTGGTAAGCACACCGCGCCATCCCTCATCGCCGATCGGCGCGTACGCCTCGACGGCGAGCGGCAGCACGAACCGGCCGTAATCTGCAAAGATCGTGTACATCGAGGCGACATGCGCCACGGCGACGAGGCCGATCGACCACGGGATGGGATCGCCGACGGTCGGCCGCCAGCCGCGGCGGAGAAGCAGGTAGAGTTCTACCGCGGCGGGAATCGCGAGGTAGTGCGGCTTCATGGCGAATGCTACGCCGGCCACCAGCCCGATGGCGATTGCCGCGCCGCGCGTCAATGCCACGCCTTCGGCGCGCGCCATCGAGGCGATCAGATAGGGCGCGCAGGCCACGAACATGATGTGCTCACGCTGGCCGAAATGCTCGTTGGGCAGCACGGTGAACAGGAACAGCAGCACCGGCGGTAGCAGCGCCTCGGTCAGCGCATGGTCGGCCGAGGGCACGAGCCGCACCAGCCGCCGGCAGGCCCAGAAGGAGGCGAAGATGCCGGCCACGACCCAGGCGGTGAACCAGAACGTAGCGCTGCCCGGCAGGAACTTGGCGGTGAGCACCGGCAGCGCGTGCACCACGAAAGTGAGCGGCAGGTTCTCGTCGATGATTTCGACATAGAGCCTCTCGCCGCCGATCCAGCGCCCCGAGACATCGAGGATCGCCGCCACGTCGTGATTGATGGGCGGGAAGAAGTAACCGGCCAGCCACAGGATGGGCAGGGCGAAGAGCGGCACCAGCAGCAGCCGTTCGACGCGCGGCGGAATGATCGGGGGTTTGGTCGTGACGGTTGGCAAGGCGCAGCGAAGATATCATAAGCGGGCGGGAAGAAGACACTTGGCGGGAGCGGGCGCGGCGTGGAGCGGGCTGAATATGAGCGCATGCACGCGGTCGAGGACCGCATGTGGTGGTATCGCGGCCTGCGCGCGCTCACCGCGCAACTTCTCGCCCGGGCGCTGGCCGGCTCGTCGCCGGCAGGTCCCATCCTCGACGCGGGCTGTGGCACCGGTGGCATGCTGCTGAAATTGGGCCCCGCGGTGGCGGGCCGCGCCACACTCGGGCTGGAATACGACGCCCTTGCGGCGGCCCTCGCGGCGGCCAAGGCCGGCCGGCCGGTGGTGGCGGGCTCGGTCAACGAAATGCCGCTCGGCAGCGGCACGCTCGGCGCCTACGTTTCGCTCGACGTCCTCTGCCATGGCGGGGTCGAACCGGTTCTCGCCCTCAAAGAGGCGCACCGCTGCCTCCGACCGGGCGCCGTCGCGATCTTCAACCTGCCGGCCTATGACTGGCTGTTGTCGGCGCATGACAGGCGCGTGCACAATATCCGCCGCTTCACCGGCGGGCAGGTGCGCACACTGCTGGCCGGCCACGGCTTTCGCGTCCTCCGATCGAGCTATTGGAACACCCTGTTGTTTCCCCTGATGCTGCTTCATCGACTGGTCGGCCGCGATGGTGCCGAAAGCGACGTGCGCGACTACCCGCGCTGGCTCGATGCGCTGTTTTCCGCGGCACTTGCCGCCGAACGGGCAGCGATCGCGGTCGGCATCGGCCTGCCGTTCGGCGGCTCCCTGATCGTCGTGGCGGCGCGCGATGGCTGAGTCTCTCACCGACTCGCCGGCGCTCTCCATCGTCGTGCCCGTCTACAACGGCGCGGCCACGGTCGGCGAACTGGTACAGGCGTTGCGCGGCCTCGAGATCGAAGGCGGTCTCGAGATCGTGCTGGTGGTCGACAACAGTCCGGATAACAGCCTCGAGATCTGCAAGCAACTCGCCGTCGAGTCGGGCGCGCCTGTCACGGTGCTGAGCCTCAGCCGCAATTTCGGCGAGCATAACGCGGTCATGGCCGGACTCGCCCGGGCGCGCGGTGCTTATGCCATCACCATGGACGACGATCTCCAGAACCCGCCGGCCGAGGTCACGCGCCTGTTCGAGCACGCGCGCGACGGCAACTACGACGCAGTCTACACCTACTACGCCGAGAAGCAGCACGCGGCCTGGCGCAACTGGGGCAGCCGTTTCACCAACTGGTGCGCAGACCGGCTGATCGACAAGCCGGCCGGCCTCTATCTCTCGAGCTTCCGCTGCATGTCCGCCTTCCTGCGCGAGCGCATCGTGTCGAGTTACGAGGGGCCGGATCCCTATGTCGATGGCCTGATATTCCAGGTCACCCAGAATGTCGGTCGCCTGCAGGTCGATCACCTGCCGCGCAACGAGGGGCGGTCGAACTACACGCTGCGCCGGCTGTTACGGCTGTGGCTCTCGATGTTCCTGAACTTCTCCGTCATGCCGCTGCGGCTTGCCACGCTTTTTGGCGTCGGCTTCGGCGCGCTGGGCGCGATCGCTGCGGTCATCGTCATCCTGGAAGCCATCATCTCGGACAAGCCGCCGCAGGGCTGGGCGTCGCTGATGGTCGCGGTACTGGTGCTGGCCGGCGTTCAGCTCGTGGTGGTCGGACTGATCGGCGAGTATGTCGGCCGCATGTTCCTCGCCGTTAACCGCAAACCGCAATATCTCGTCCGCGAGGTCTTCCATCGCGGGCCGTCCGGGCTCGAGGTCGAGCGGCCGAAAGTCGACACGCGCGAGGCGGGTCAGCCGCACCGCGAACCGTCTCAAGGGAGTCCTGAACGATGATGTTCTATTACGTGATGTTGGGCATCTGCATCGTGGCGGGTCTTACCGGCCAGATCCTGCTCAAGGCCGGCGCTGACGCCCCGGACTTCGTGAGCCAGGTTCTGCGGCCCTCGACGCTCTGTGGGTTGGCGCTTTATGGTGCGTCTGCCTTTCTCTACCTCATCGCGCTGCGCAAGATCCCGGTCTCGGTCGCCTTTCCGAGCGTGTCGCTCTCCTATGCAATCGTGGCCGTGCTCGGCCACTTCCTTTTCG
>DATHNU010000168.1:0-14524 GCA_035485695.1 Reyranella sp.
TGGCGCGGGCTGGTGCCGGCCGAGCGCATCAACCATCTCGGCATCGAAGTCGCCTCGCACAACTGGATGGGGCCGGATGGCCATTGCGTGCACTACTGGGTCGCGGCCGGACGGCTGATGAACGTGGTGTGCGTCGTCGAGCACGGCACCTGGACGTCGGAGTCGTGGACCGATAAAGGCGACGTGGCCGAGGTGCTGGCGCGCTACGACGGCTGGCACCCGATCGTGCGCGGCCTGATAAAGGCCTTTCCGGAGACCTTCATCTGGGCGCTGCACGACCGATTGCCGCTGCCACGCTGGAGCGACGGCCGGGTCACGCTGCTGGGTGACGCCTGCCATCCCATGCTGCCGATGATGGCGCAGGGCGCGGCGCAATCGATCGAGGATGGCGCGACCCTGGCCGCGCTACTGATGGTGATGCCGGGCGACGTGCCGGGCGCTCTCGCGCACTACGAGGCGCTGCGCAAGCCGCGCGCGACGCGCCTGCAGGAGGCGAG
Organism: Reyranella sp.; assembly: GCA_035485695.1. Taxonomy (GTDB): domain Bacteria; phylum Pseudomonadota; class Alphaproteobacteria; order Reyranellales; family Reyranellaceae; genus Reyranella. The sequence goes on from DATHNU010000168.1 coordinate 498, forward strand.
CGCCGCCAACCGCATGCGCTTCCATCTGCCCGACGGCCCCGAGCAGCAGAAGCGCGACGAAGCGATGGTGACCTCGGGCGACCGCTCGATCGCCAATATAGGCTGGCTCTACAGGCACGATGCCGCGGTCGTGACGTAGGCCGCCGAGCGGCCTTGCCTTCCCATTGTCACTCCCACTAGCATTCGTGTCCCGGCGCAGGCCGGGGCATGATGTTTCCCTCCAAACCGTTGTCGCGGACGAACTTTTGCCATGAGGAAAGCGATCTCTGTCGGGCTATTGGCCATCGGCGTGCTCACTGGATGCTCCGGCCAGGTTTGGGTAAAGGGCGGCATGACCCAGGCCGAGTATCAGAAGGATTCCTCGGAATGCGGGCAAATTGCCGGCATGAATACTGGTTCCTATGGCAGCAGCCTCGAGGCTGCGCAGGTGGCGAAGAGCGCCATGTCCAGGTGCATGACCGCGCGTGGCTACACGCTGCAAAAGGCTGACAGCGTCGATCCTGCGTTGAAGCTGGTGAATTGCAAGTTCCAGGCAGTGGAGGAGGTTCAGCGAATGTCGGCACAGTCCTGCACCAACGGCGGCGGAACTGTCGTCGACGAGTAGAGCCTGTTCCGTCCGGCTGGAATCAGCCGATGCCCTTCCGTTAGGCGTCTGTCATCCTGAGCGAAGCGAAGGATCCCATGGCGATTGCAAGCGGCGCGCTCGTTGAAACGCCATAAGATCCTTCGCTGCGCTCGGGATGACAAAGGTTGCTGGTCTCCCCGGACCGTGGGCCTGGAGGCCCGCGGAGACTAACGGACTCACTTGTTCGGATTGATTAGAAACTTCTCACCCGTCGCGCGCTTGTTGTAGATGGCGATGTTCTTGAGCTCGAGCACCTCCGGCAGCGAGATCACCTGCGTGTAGTGGCTGGCGAACGTCGTCTTCAGGCCCTTGACCACGCGCTCGCGCAGCCGCACCTGCTCCGGCCGGCCGATCTTCTGCAGGAACGGCGTCAGCAGCCAGCCGCCGACGCCCCACGCCTGGCCGTAGTTGCGTGTCAACTCGATCGGGCCGGTATTGAGGCCGCCATAGATATAGACCTGCTTGTGCGTGGTTGAACCGTAGCGGCTGTAGGTCGTGGCGGTCTTGTTGAGCGCCAGCTCCATGCTGGTGAGGATCTGGCTGGCGAGCTTGCCGCCGCCGATGGCGTCGAAGGCGATCGTGGCGCCGGTCTCGACCAGCGCCTGGGTCAGGTCGTCGGTGAAGCCGGGCGCGCTCGAATCGACGACATGCTTGGCGCCGATGCCGTGCAGCAGCTTGGCCTGCTCGGGGCTGCGCACGACGTTGACCAGTCCGATGCCGTCCTCGAGGCAGATCTTGTTCAGCATCTGGCCGAGGTTGGAGGCCGCCGCCGTGTGGACCAGCGCCTTGTGGCCTTCGCGCTTCATGGTCTCCGTCATGCCGAGCGCGGTCAGCGGATTGACGAACCACGAGGCGCCCTCGGCCGCGCTCGTGCCGGCCGGCAGCGGCTGGCAGTCGGTCGCCTTCAGCAGGCGGTATTGCGTATACATCCCGCCGCCCACCATCGACACCGTCTTGCCTTTCAGCGCCTGCGCCGCCTCCGACGAGCCGGCCTTGATCACCGTGCCCGCGCCCTCGTTGCCGACCGGCATGGCCTCGTCGAGCCGCGCCGCCAGGAAGGGCAGGAATGTGGCCGGTACCCTCGCCGTGACCTTGAGGTGATCGCCGCTGCCGGTCGATTGGGCCGTCGTCATGTCGGCCGGCCCCAGCAGCAGGCCGAGGTCCGAGGGATTGATCGGAGTCGCCTCGACCTTGACCACGACCTGATCCGGCCCGGGCTCGGGCATGTCGACCTTCGCCAAGGACAGTTCGAGATCGCCCGACTTGGCGATCCGGGAACGCAGCTGGAGGCCTGTCGTTTTATTGGCGTCGCTCATCCCAATTCTCCTGTCGTTCGATATTGCCCGCTTTGTTAGCACATCTGGGGAACGCTATGCTCGGGCCAACCAATGGAGGCACGGATGGCGAATTGGCAGGCATCGCTCCTGATGCAAACTCTCAGCACGGGATCGGTGCTCGTTCTGCAGCGCGACAAGACGGACGCCGCCGAGGTGCCGACGCTGCACGGCGGCGATACCTTCTATGGCAGCCTGCCCGACGGCGACCCGTTCGGCGGCACGGTGATGGAACGGCACGAGGGCCGGGCGGTCGTCGAGGTCAACCAGAAGCGCTACCACCTGCACAAGGCGCAGCCGCACGAAACCAACGACGACGAGTCGATCGAGCAGCCGCACGAATACTGGGTCATCGATTGAGGGGTTGTCGACGCAACGCTCGTTCTCTCCCTCCCCCGTCATACGGGGGAGGTGCCCCCGGAGGGGGCGAAGGGGGAAGGCCACGCAGATGCTCTCGAAAATTTCAGATCTGAAACTTGCAAATATCTCGACTGGGGCTTTCCCCCTCCGGCCCGGCGGGCCACCTCCCCCGTAAGACGGGGGAGGAATTCGAAGAAGGAGAGAGCATGATCGAAGTCAACGGGATGGCGCACGTCATCCTCACCGTCAGCCAGTGGGAGGAGGCGCGCGCCTTCTATGGCGAGCTGCTGCCCTTTCTGGGCATGACGAAGGTCTATGACGGCAACAACTTCCTCTATCACGTCGGCGGCCGCACCGCGGTCGGCATCCAGCGCTGCGCGGAGGAACACGGCAAGGAGCGCTTCGTTGCCAACCGGGTCGGCCTGCATCACCTCTGCCTGCGCGCGCGCTCGCGCGAGGACGTCGACAAGGCCGCTGACAAGGTTCGTTCCCTGGGAGCCCACATCGACCGCGGGCCGCTGGAGGGCAACTGGGCGCCGGGCTACTATTTTTTCGTCTTCGAAGATCCCGACGGCATACGGCTCGAGGTGAACTTCATCCCCGGCCGGGGCCTGCTCTCGTCCTACCCGCCGCTCAGCCCCAGCAACGATCCGAATTGGGACCAGAACCCTTAAGCCATGACGAAGAAGACGATGAAAGAATCCGCCAAGGCGCCAGACCAGCCGGATCTCGCCAAGCTCCTGCAACGATATGGCGGTCCGATCCAGTTCACCGGCCCGACGGATGCGCTTTACAAACGGCATCTGGTGTTCGACAACGTGGCCGATCCCGCCGAACTTGGGGCGCGCCAGCAATACGAGGCGCTCGCGCGCGCCATGCGGGACATCCTGGCGCAGCGCTGGCGCCGAACCGAGCGCACCTACGACCGCGAAAACCCCAAGCGCGTCTATTATCTTTCCCTGGAATTCCTGATCGGCCGGTCGCTGGCCAACAACATCATGAACCTGCGCCTCGATCCCGTCGCCCGGTCGATCGTCGAGCAAGGCAAGCTCGACTGGCCCGCCATGCTCGAGGAGGAGCCCGACGCCGGCCTCGGCAATGGCGGCCTCGGTCGCCTGGCGGCGTGCTTTCTCGATTCGATGGCAGCGATGCAGCTCCCGGCGATGGGCTACGGGCTGCGCTACGAGTACGGCATCTTCCGCCAGACCATCGAGAATGGCTGGCAGCACGAGCAGCCGGACAACTGGCTGCGCCATCCCGATCCGTGGGAAGTCGCGCGACCGCAGGAGGCGGTGGAAATCAAGCTTGGCTGCTCGTTCGTCGTCGACCAGGGAACCTTGCGCGCGGTCTTCGGCAGGCCGTCGCACGTGCTGGGTGTCCCGTACGATCGGCCGATCGTGGGCTACGGCGGCAAGACCATCAATACGCTTCGGCTGTGGGCCGCGACCACGCCGGATGTGTTCGACCTCCAGGCGTTCAGCGCCGGCGCGTTCGTGGGCGCCCTGGCCCAGCGACTCGCGGCCGACTCGGTGACCCGGGTCCTCTATCCCGACGATTCGACGATCATGGGGCGCGGCCTGCGCTTCGTGCAGGAGTATTTCCTGGTCGCCTGCTCGCTGGCCGATCTGGTGCGGCGCTTCCGGCGGGACAATGCCGATTGGAACGCGCTGCCCGACAAGGTCGCGATCCAGCTCAACGACACCCATCCCAGCCTGGCAGTGCCGGAGCTGATGCGGATCCTGCTCGACGACGCGGGCCTCGGCTGGGACCAAGCCTGGGATATCACCCGGCGCACGCTTGCCTATACCAACCACACGCTGCTGCCCGAGGCACTGGAGAAATGGCCGCTGCGATGGCTCGAGCTGATGCTGCCGCGCTATCTCGAGATCGTTCTCGGCATCAACCAGCGCCTCGTCGAGGAAGTGCGGGCGCGCTTCCCGGGGGAAGAGGATCGCGTCAAGGGGGCGAGCCTTGTCGAGGAAGGCGGTGAGCGCAATATCCGGATGGCCAACCTTGCCATCGTGGGCTCGCACAGCACCAACGGCGTCGCCGCCATCCACTCGCGGCTGCTGCGCACCGTCACGGTGAAGGACCTGGCCGAGCTGTACCCCGAGCGCTTCAACAACAAGACCAACGGCGTGACGCCGCGGCGCTGGCTCCTGATGGCCAACCCGGCCCTCGCCGGTTGCATCACCGGGGCGATCGGCGACGGCTGGGTCACCGACCTCGCCAAGCTGGCCAAGCTGACGTCGTTCGCCGGTGACACGGGCTTTCGCGACGCCGTCCGCCAGGCCAAACGCCAGTCCAAGTCGCGCTTCACGGACTGGCTGAAATCGGCCGCCGGCCTGGCGGTCGATCCCGATTCCATTTTCGACAGCCAGGTCAAACGCATCCACGAGTACAAGCGGCAATTGCTGAACGGGCTGCGCGTCATCGTTCTCTACAACCGGTTGCGCGAGAACCCCGACCTCGCGGTGCCGCCGCGCACCTTCTTTTTCTCGGGCAAGGCAGCGCCCGCCTATAAATTGGCAAAGCTGATCATCAAGTTCCTCAACAGCCTTGCCGATACGGTCAACGCTGACCCGGCGATGCGCGGCCGTCTCAGGGTCGTCTTCCTGCCCGAGTATTGCGTGTCGCTGGCCGAGCGGCTGATCCCGGCGACCGACGTCTCCAACCAGATCTCGACCGCCGGCTACGAGGCGAGCGGCACCAGCAACATGAAGTTCATGATGAACGGCGCCTTGACGATCGGCACGCGCGACGGCGCTACGATCGAGATGGCGGAGGCCGCCGGTGAGGAGAACTTCTTCCTGTTCGGGCTGACCGCGGACCAGGTGGCGGGCAGCCGCGGCTGGTACAACCCGCATTGGCACTACGAGCACGAGCCGGAGACGCGTCAGGCGCTCGACCAGATCTTCTCCGACCATTTCAACCCCGCGGAGCCGGGCATCTTCGAGCCGCTGCGCGAACCCCTGATGGCCCGCGACCACTACATGCACCTGGCGGACCTCACGGCCTATCTGGAGGCCGACCGACGCCTGCTCGAGCTCTACGCTGATCCGCAGGAGTGGACGCGCAAGGCCATCCTGAACATCTCCAGTTCCGGAAAATTCTCCAGCGACCGCACCATCGCCGAGTACGCCGCCGAAATCTGGGGCGCGAAGCCCTGCCCGGTGCCGTAGACGCCGAGCCTGTCTCCCCTGCGCGGCACGGCTATCGCATAAAGTGATTCTGTCGTCTCGACCGGAGCGCAAGGATCATGCTTGTGGCCCCGTCATAGTTGCCGGAGAATATCGCTCAGGCGACGCGGGCGGTCTGCCGCAACAGAACGTCGCCGGACATGAACTTCGTTCGGAGGAACGGCCAATGCTTTCAAGACGGCGCGATTTCCTGGCCGGCACCGCCGGCCTGGCGGCGATGGCCGGCATCCCGGCGGTGGCGCAGGCCAAGCCGCGCGTGACGTTCATCTCGCAATGGTCGGCCGGCAGCGACGGCGCGGCGATCAGCGGGCTTGGCAAGCGGCTCGAGGAGGAAGGCGGCATCTGGCAGCACAGCCCGGTGCCGGGCTTCACCACCGAGATGATGAACAAGCTGCGCGCCGACATCATCGCCGGCAATCCGCCGTCCGCCTCGCAGCTGAAAGGGCCGGAGATCGCCGCGTGGTCCAAGATCGCGCCGACCGTCGACCTCGACGCACCGGTTGGCGCCGCCGGCTACGAAAAGCTGATCCCCGCCGAACTGGTCGGGCTGCACAAGCCGCAAGGCCACTGGATTGCGCTGCCGATGCAGGTCTATCGCATCAACACGATCTTCCTGTCGCGTCCGGCGATGGCCAGGGTCGGCGCGACCAAGGCGCCGGCGACATGGGCCGAGTTCAACGAGCTGGCCTCGGCGATGAAGGCTGCCGGTATCATCCCGGTCGCCAACGGCGGCATCCGCTGGGATGACGGCATGAAGCTCGAGATCGCCCTGGCGGGCATCAGCGCCGACGCCTATCGCGCCGCCATCATGCAGCTCGACCAGAAGGCTCTCAAAGGTCCGGAAATGACCGCCGCCTTCGCCCAGCTGCGCAAGATCGCCGGCTGGATGGACCCGACGACGGCGGCGCAGCACTACTCGGTGCACCTGCCCAAGTTCATCAAGGGCGATGCCGGCATGCTCCTGATGGGTGGCTGGGCCCAGGGCGTCATCAAGGGTCTCGGCGGCAAGATCGACGACCTCCTGATCACCGCGGCGCCGCAGGACGAGGGCAAGCCCTGCTTCGTGCTGAACGCCGATTCGATGATCTTCTGGAAACGCCCCGAAGCCGACCTGCAGGCCGGCCAGCAGCTGCTCGCCAGGCTGATGATGCAGAAGGACGTGCAGGAGAAATACTCGCAGACCACGGGCTCGATCCCGGTGCGCACCGACGTTGACCTGTCGGGTCCAGCCTGGTCGGACGGACAGCGCGACGCCGCCGCGGCGCTGATCGAGGCCTTCAAGAGCAAGCGTGTGCTGCTGAGCCTCGCCCATAACATGGCGCAGCCCAACCAGATCTCGGCCGCCATGATCGACGTCATCACCGAGTTCATCCACAACGACAAGGTGAGCCCGGAGCAGGCCGTGGCGCGGCTCGCCCAGGCCGTGGACAACGCCCGCGGATGAGCCAGGCGGGGCCGGCGCGCGGCCCTGATCGGCGGGCGTGGCCCGGTTGGCGGGCGTGGAGCGCCAAATCGCTGCCGCTTGCCGTCATCTGGGTGCCGCTCCTGATCAATGCCGCCCACGTGGTGGGCTTCACCGTGTGGACGACGTGGCTCTCCTTCACCACGTCGGAACTGCTGCCCGAGTACGGTTGGGCCGGGCTGCGCAGCTACCGGGCGGTGGTGCGCACCGAGAACATCGAGATCGCCTACATCAACCTCGTGCTCTATGGCGTGGGCTTCGTCGGCCTGGCGACGCTCACCGGCTTCGTCCTGGCGGTGCTGCTCGATCAGCGCATCCGGGCCGAAAACCTCCTGCGCACGATCTTCCTCTATCCGCTCGCCGTGTCGTTCGTCGTCACCGGTACGGTGTGGAGCTGGCTGCTCAATCCCGGCCTCGGCATCCAGAAGTTCGTGCGCACTCTGGGTTGGGCCGACTTCCGCTTCGACTGGATCACCGACCGCGACATGGCGATCTACACCATCGTCATCGCCGCCGCCTGGCACGCCGCGGGCTTTGCCATGGCGCTGTTCCTGGCCGGCCTGCGCTCGATCGATCCCGATCTCGCCAAGGCGGCGCAGATCGATGGGGCCGGCCCACTGCGCTACTACCTGCGCATCGTCCTGCCGGGCATCGCGCCGATCGCCGTCGCCGTCCTCGTCATCCTGCTGCAATTCGCCATCAAGACGTTCGATCTCGTGCGGGCGCTGACCGGCGGCGGACCGGGGATCGCCACCACGCTGCCGGCCCTGGTGGTCTACGATTTCATGTTCCAGCGCGGCCAGCTCGGGCGCGGCTCGGCGGCGGCCGTGCTGCTGTTGCTGTCGCTGCTGTTGGTGCTGCTGCCCTACTACGTCTACGGCCAGTGGCGTGCTCGCCGCGAGCGCGCCCGTGGTTAGGGCCAGTTTTCATCGGATGCTGATACGGATCAACCTCACCCTGAGGAGGCCCGCAGGGCCGTCTCGAAGGGTGGGGACCAGTCGTGCCGTTGCCCATCCTTCGAGACGCCGCGCTCCGCGCGGCTCCTCAGGATGAGGTTGTTCATGAATCGGCATTCCATGAGGGCGAGTTCCAGCGCCGCGCGCTTCCGCCTTCACCCCACGCGCTGGCTGATCTACACCGCCCTCACGGCATCGGCGCTCTTCTTCCTCGCGCCGCTGGCCGTGGTGTTGCTGAATTCCGTGCGCACCGCGCAGGAGATCGGGCGTGGCTCGCTGATCGGCTGGCCCTCGGTTCTGGCGTGGGACAATTATGTCCAGGCCTGGAGCAGCTACTGCATCGCGCAGCGCTGCGACGGCATCCGGATGTACATGGGAAATTCGCTGGCCATGGTCATCCCCGCCACCATCGTCTCGACGGCGCTGGGCGCGCTTGCCGGCTATTCGATCTCGCTATGGCGGTTCCGCGGCGACACCATCATCTTCGCCGTGGTGATCATGGGCGTCTTCCTGCCCGAGCAGATGAAGCTGATCCCGTGGGCGCTGGTGCTGCGCGACCTCGGCCTCTCCAACACGGTGGGGGCGCTCATCCTGATCCACACCGTGCAGGGGCTGAGCTTCACCACGCTGTTCTGCCGCAACTACTTCGTCGGCATCCCGCAGGACCTCATGAAGGCCGCCCGCGTCGATGGCGCCGGCTACTTCCGCATCTTCTGGCGCATCGTCCTGCCGCTCTCGCCGCCGATCCTGGTCGTGACGGTGATCTGGCAGTTCACCGGCATCTGGAACGAATTCCTTTACGGCGTCACGTTCACCACCGGCGCACAGCAGCCGGTGACGGCAGCGCTCATCGCCATCAGCGCCACCGCGCCGACCGACGTGCCGCAATACGGCATCCAGAGCGCGGCGGTCCTGCTGGCTGCCCTGCCGACCCTGCTGGTCTATTTCTTCGGCGGACAGTATTTCCTGCGCGGCCTGACGGCCGGCGCGATCAAGTAAGGGAACGACATGGCGGCGCTCAGTATACGGGGCGTGCACAAGCGCTTCGGCACGGTCGAGGTGCTGAAGGGCATCGACCTCACCGTCGAGAATGGCGAGTTCGCCGTGCTGCTCGGCCCCTCGGGCTGCGGCAAGTCCACACTGCTGGCTGTGGTAGCCGGCCTCGAGCGGCCGAGCGCCGGAACGGTCGAGATCGGCGATCGCGTGGTCAACGACATCGAGGCCAAGGATCGCGACATCGCCATGGTGTTCCAGTCCTACGCGCTCTATCCGGCCATGACCGTCCGTCGCAACATCACCTTCGGCATGGAATGCCGTGGCGTGCCGAAGCCGGCGCAAAGCGAGGCCGTGGCGCGCGTCGCCGCACTGCTGCAGATCGACGGGCTGCTCGAGCGCAAGCCGGCGCAGCTTTCGGGCGGCCAGCGCCAGCGCGTCGCCATGGGCCGCGCGCTGGTGCGCGATCCCTTGCTCTTCCTGTTCGACGAGCCGCTCAGCAACCTCGACGCCAAGCTGCGCGTCGACATGCGCACGGAGATCAAGCAGCTCCACCAGCGCATCGGCACCACGATCGTCTACGTCACCCATGACCAGATCGAGGCGATGACCATGGCGAGCCGCATCGCCGTCATGGACAAGGGCGAGATCCAGCAGTTCGACTCGCCGGAGATCGTCTACAACAGGCCGGCGAACCTGTTCGTGGCGCGTTTCCTCGGCACGCCGCCCATGAACACCGTGCCGGCGCGCCTGGCACGCGACGGCGATTCGCTGGCCGCCGTCATCGGCGCCGGTCAGCCGGGAGCGGCGACGCTGCCGCTGCCGCCGCAGACCGCGGCTGCCGCCCGCGCCTACACAGATCGCGAGGTCGTCCTCGGGATCCGGCCGGAATGCATCTCCGACGGTGGCAAACGTGCGGCCGACGTTCCCGCCACCCGGGTCGAGGCCGTGGTCGAGGTGAGCGAGCCGACCGGCGCCGAGACGATCGTCCTGATCCGGATCGCCGGCGAACGACTGCGCGCACGCGTGGCGCCCGACATCAAGCTGCCGCCTGGCCGGCCGGCGAGCTTTTCCGTCGACACCAGGACGATCTGCCTGTTCGATCCCCAGACCGAGCGGCTGATCGCATGAGCTGGGCCGCTGCGCTCACGATAAGCGGGGGAAGCTGAGATGGCTCGAGGTTTCGGACTCCGCGTCGCCATGGTCACGACGCTTCTGGCCCTGTCGACATCGCATGGCGCGATCGCGCAGGAAGAATACCCGCCGCCCTCGGGCAAGGGCCGCGTCGCGGTCATGGCTTCGGGCGCGACCGGCATACCGAATTATCGCGACGTCGCCCGCAGGATCGCCAACCTCGGTTACGATGTGGTGCTGTTCGATTCGAACAATTGGGCCGGAAAGCAGGACCAGGGATTGCGCGACGCCATCGCGCAGGCGCTGCGCCTGCCGCACGCCCTGCCGGGCAAGGTCGGGCTGGTGGGCTTCTCGCTGGGCGGCGGCTACGTGCTGGGCTATGGCACCGCGTGGAGCGACCAGGTCGCCGTCGTGGCTGCCTGGTATCCGTCCACGACCGCCTTCAAGGATCCGCCGGCCTGGGCCGGCCGCGTGCGCGTGCCGACGGTGATGTTCGCGGGCGAGAACGACACCTACCATAATTGCTGCCTGATCGATAAAGCACGCGCGATCGGCAGGGCGGCCCAGGCGGCGGGTGCGCCCTTCGAGCTCACGACCTATCCGAGCACCCAGCACGGCTTCAACCTCCTGGGCGCCAACTACAAGGCGCAGGCCGCCGACGATGCGTTCACCCGAACGGACGCAGCATTGAAGCGGAACATGAATTGAAGCGACGCTCGGCGAACGAAGAAACAGGGGTGGTTGATCGCATGAGTTTCACGAAGTACCAAAGCCTCGAGGACCGGGTCGTGCTGGTCAGTGGCGGCGCCAGCGGCATCGGCGAGGCGTTCGTGCGGGCGTTCGCCGACAACGGCGCGCGCGTGGCCTTCCTCGACCTGCAGGAGGAGGCGGGGCAGGCCCTGGCGAAATCGCTGGCGGCATCGGTGCGCCATGCGCCGCTTTTCCTGCGCTGCGACGTCACCCGTACCGACGAGCTTATGGCAGCGATCGCCGAGGCGCGGCGGACGCTCGGACCTGCCTCGGCGCTGATCAACAACGCCGCCAACGACCAGCGCCAGACCTTTGCCGACGTGACGCCGGAGGAGTTCGACAAGACGATCGCCGTCAATTTCCGCCACGTCTATTTTGCCTCCCAGGCCGTCGTGCCGCAGATGGTCGAGCGGGGCGGCGGGTCGATCGTCAACATGTCGTCGATCACCTGGCAGGTCGGCGTGCCCGAGCTGATGGGCTACGCCTCGGCCAAGGCCGCCGTGGTCGGCTTCACCCATTCGCTGGCACGCCAGGTCGGCCAGCACCGCATCCGCGTCAATGCCATTGCGCCTGGGCTGGTGCTGACGGAGAAGCAGCAAAGGCTGTGGTATCCGACGGAGGAGAAGGTTGCCGCAGTGGTGAAGAACCAGTTCCTGCCCGACACCATCATGCCGGCCGACATCGCCCGGCTGGCGCTGTTCCTCGCCGCCGACGACAGCCGCATGATCACCAAGCAGACCTTCAACGTGAACGGCGGGCGCCCATGATAGCTTCCGACCGGCTCAGGTCGGCGGCCGCCGCATCAAGTACGTATCCATGATCCACCCATTGGCGCGCCGCGCCTCTGCGCGCCGGTGATGGATCTCGTCCGCGACGTCGGCGACTTTGCCCGCGATCAGGATCTCGTCGGGCGTGCCGAGATAGGCGCCCCAGTAGATCTCGATGTCCTGATCGGCGAAGCGGCTAAATGCGTTCTCGCCGTCGAGCAGCACGGCGACACTGTCGATGCCCGGCGGAAATCCCTCGGCGAGCTTGCGTCCTGTCGTCAACGCCACCGGCTCGGCGATGCGGTTGAGCGGGATCTTGTGACGTGCCGCGAGCGCCTGCACCGCGGTGATGCCCGGGATCACCTCGTAGGCGAGGGGATGGCGACTTCTGGCCGCGATCGCCTCGATGTTGCGGATGGTGCTGTCGTAGAGCATCGGATCGCCCCACACGAGGATGCCGGCCGTCTGGCCTGGGGCCAGCTCGTCCTCGATCAGGCGCTGGAACACATCCTGCTTCTCGCGGTTCAGCGTGTCGACCGAGGCGCGGTAATCGGCGGGTGCGGTATCGCGCGGCGGGCTCTTGGCCTCGGCGAAGCGATAGGCGCGGTCCTTGATGTGCTGACGGCAGAGTTCCTCGCGCAGCGCGCGCAGCTTCTGCTTGGCCGGCCCCTTGTCCATCAGGAAGAAGACGTCGACACGGTTCAGCGCCTTGATGGCCTGCATCGTGATGTAGTCGGGATCGCCGGCGCCGATGCCGATGATGAGGATGGTTTTCATGCCCCTTTGTTGGCCGAGCCGGCCGGGCAGTCAAACGTGCCACGCCCGGCGCGTCGTCGAGAAAGCGAGCAGGATCGAGTAGGCCAGCATGCCGGCAGCGACGCAGGCATAGAGGCCCGGGGCGGTCCAGCCCAGCAGGTCGAGCGCCAGAAGGCCGCCGCCGGCGGCGATGACGAAGCGGGTCACGGTCGCCAGGGTCGGCCAGATCATGTCGCCCGCGCCCATGGCGGCGAAATTGAGCGCCATGGCCAGGCCGAAGAAGCCGTAGGTCGGACCAACGATGCGGAAGTAGAGGCGGCCGGCGTCGAGGGCCGCGGGATCGTCGGTGAAGAGTTTTAGCCAGAGGTCGGGCCACAGCGCCACGGTGAGGCCGATGGCTGAGGTGACGGCGCCCGCCATCAGCGCGCCGGCCCAGGCGGCCCGGCGGGCGCGCCGGAACTGGCGGGCGCCCTTGTTGGTGCCGACCATGGCGATCAGCGCGGCGCCGATGCCGAAGGTGAGCGGGCTTAGAAGATATTCCAGGCGGCTGCCGACGCCGTAGCCGGCGATGGCGGCGTCGCCGGCGCGGCCGATCAGGCCGGTGACCACCAGCACGGCGGCGTTGATCAACACGACCACGACGCAGGAGGTGGCGCCCACTTTCAGGATGTCGGCGAAGGCCGCCCAATGGAAACCATGCGCCGGCCAGCGCAGGCGGATGGCGGCGCGGCCGGTCAGGAAGGGCCGCAGGATCCAGAGCGCGGCGACGGCGTAGGAGATCACCGCGGCGGCGGCCGGTCCCGCGACGCCGAGCTTCGGCACGCCGGCCCAGCCCAGGGTCAAGGCGCCGGACATCGGGATCTGCAGGATGGCCATGACGATCAGCGCCATGCCGGGCGAATGCATGTCGCCGGTGCCGCGCAGGATCGACGCGAGCGTGTTGACGAGCCAATGCGCGCCGCAGCCCAGGAACATCACCGTCGAGAAGGCGACGGCGCCCTCGAGCGCCGCGCCGCTGCCGCCCAGCGCACCGAACAGCGGCCGGCCGAAGCCCACGAACACGATCGCGAACAGCACCGTCATGGCGGCCGCGATGGCAAGCGCGTGCGCGGCGGCGTCCTCAGCCTTGCCGCGATCGCCCGAACCCAGCGCGCGGGCCACCGACGAGGCGACGCCGCCGCCCATGGCGCCAGCCGACATCATCTGCAGCGTGGTCTGCGCGGGAAAGACAAGCGCCAGCGCCGCGAGTTCCGCCGTGCCAAGCTGGCCCACGAACCAGCCGTCGGCGATCAGCACCAGGCTCTGCGCCGAGACGTTGACGACATTGGGCGCGGCCAGAGTCAGGATCGTCGGAACCAGCGGCCCGGAGAGCATGGCGTTTCGCCGTTCGTCAGGACTCATCGCTGGGGGCGCGCCACTCCAGTGGCGCGTCTTCTCATGAATCATGATCGCAGCGCGGAGGTTACGCCGCGCGCAGTGGCGCGCGCCCGGCGCATCACGCCCCTCGCCACGCCCGCCGCGTGGTGGAGAAGGCGAGCACGGCGGAGAACGACACGATGCCCAGCGCCACGAAGGTGAAGAGGCCGCGCACGCCCCAGCCCAGCACGTCGAGCGCCAGCAGGCTGCCGCACACCGCGATGGTGATGCGGCTCACGTTGGCGACCACCGGCCACACCATCTCGCCGGTGCC
>DATHNU010000169.1:0-2708 GCA_035485695.1 Reyranella sp.
CGGGCAAGTTCATGGGCATGCACTTCATGAACCCGGTGCCGATGATGGGGCTGGTCGAGCTGATCCGCGGCATCGCCACGGAGGAGGAGACCTTTCGCACCGTGCGCGAGGTCGTGGTGCGGCTCGACAAGAAGCCGGTCAATGCCGAGGACTTCCCGGCCTTCATCGTCAACCGCATCCTGCTGCCGATGATCAACGAGGCGGTCTATGCGCTCTACGAGGGGGTCGGCAATGTCGAGGCGATCGACACCGGCATGAAGCTCGGCGCCAACCATCCGATGGGCCCGCTCGAGCTCGCCGACTTCATCGGTCTCGACACCTGCCTGTCGGTCATGCAGGTGCTGCACGAGGGCCTGGCCGATTCGAAGTACCGCCCGTGCCCGCTGCTGGTGAAGTACGTCGAAGCCGGCTGGATCGGCCGCAAGGTCAAACGCGGCTTCTACGACTACTCGGGCGAGCGCCCGGTTCCGACGCGATAGTGCAGGCGCCCCAGAAAATCTGAGCCTTCGCGTCGACAGTCGCGGCCTGGGGCCGCGTTGTGCCGTAATTTGTCCTTTTATCTCAAGAGCTTGAGGTGGCCGCCCGGCTGTATCGACAGCGATAAAAGGCGAGTACAAAATCTGAGCAATGCTCATAATATACTGTACCCGATGGCAGGACGGAGAGTGAGCCCATGTTGAAGAAAGCCATACGCCTCGTTCCAGTGCTGGCCGTTCTGGGCACGCTCGTGTCGAAGATCGTACCGTTTGCTCCGGCTGACGCGCAGTGGGTGTTCGTCGCCCGCAAGGCGCTGGGGCGCATCCAGCACATGAGGGAAGAAAACCAGCCGGGTGGCCGGCCGGGCTACGACTTCGCCACCGTCATCCTCGACGCTCCCGCCGACAAGGTATTCGTGACGGCTCTCCAGATGGCGCGCAAGAACACCGCCGTGCGCGTCGTCATGCAGGATCCCGGTCAGCGCCGGCTGCAGATCACCGACGGCGACCGCACGGCGACCCTGAACGTCGTTCCCTTCAGTGACGACGTCTCGCAGCTCCTGATCGCGGGTCACGCCGCGCCGGGCGAGGATTCGACCGCCTCGCGCGTGGTGCAGGCCGTGCTGCGGGTCTGCAAGGAGATGAACAAGGAATGCCAGGTCGGCGGCTGAGCTCAAGTCATGCCGGACCGCGGGCCTCCAGGCCCGCATCTTCATCGTCGATACGATGACATGAGCGGGCCTGGAGGCCTGCGGTCCGATGGCACTTGAGCGGGATATACCCTAGCTCAGCCCCAGGAAACGCTCCGCCGTCCGCCAGCGCACGCCGTCGGCGAGCGCGGATGGCAGTGGCGCCAGGTGCTCCTCGAGCTCCTTCACCGCGCCGGGATAGGTGCAATCGTAGTGGGGATAGTCGGCGCCCCAGAACACACAGCCTTCGAGGCCCATTTCGCCGAGCCGCGGCAGGCGGTGCGCCTCGTCCGATTCGATCGAGATGAAGCACTGCTCGCGGAACAGCTCGGTCGGCCGGCGTTTCAGCCACGGCACGTGATGGCGCATCGAATCGAAATGCCCGTCCAGCCGGTCGAGCCAGTATTCCAGCCAGCCCAGTCCCGATTCGAGGAAGGCGACGCGCAGGCCCGGATGGCGCTCGAGCACGCCGCCGGCCACGATGTCGAGGCAGGCCGCCATCTGCTCGAAGGGATGGCAGATCATGTGGCTGAAGAACAGATTGTCGTAGCGGCCGGTGGCGAAGCTCGGCATCAGCGCGCCGAAGCTGCCATGCACGGCGGCGAACAGCCCGTTGCCGGCGACGGCCTGCCAGAACGGCGCCAGCGCGTCGTCGTACAGCGCGAGGCCCTTGTAGCGCTCGGGGCGAAAGCAGACGCCTTTCAGCCCGAGCCTGGCGATGTGCAGGGCCTCGCGCGCGGCGGCGTCGGCATTCTGCAGCGGCACGATGCCCACGGCTGAAAGCTTGCTGCGGCCGTCGCGACACATGTCGGCGATCCATTCGTTGTAGCCATGGCAGGTCGCGGCCGCGACCGCCGGGTCCTCGATGTCGCCGGCCAGAAGATGCAGCGAGGGGAAGAGCAGGGAGCGTTCGATGCCTTCCTCCTCCAGCACCGTGGCGCGCGCGCCGCCGTCATAGGAGCCGGGCAGGATGTCTTCCCAGGTCGGCACGTTGTTGGGATCGTCCATGCCCCACGGCACGCAGGCCGCGGCGGGCCGGAGGTTGCGCCGCATCGCGCCGTTGATCGAGACCCAGTCGCGCCCGTCGGGATCGCGCTCGACCCGGATCGTGTCGGCGCGATGGCGCTTCTCGACATAGTCGTTCCACACGGCGGGCGGTTCGCAGATGTGCCCATCCGCGTCGATGACGCGGTTTGTCATGGTTTCCTCCCGGATCTCTTGCGAGACTTCGCGCGCCATAGCCCCGATGCAAGGAAAAAACCACCCGTGAGCCGCACGCCGATCCGGATCGCTGTCCTGCACTTCGCCCATGAGACCGTGACGTTCCTGAAGAACGACACCACGCTTGCCGATTTCATCTATCTGGGATCGCCCGCCAAGGGCGAGGCGCTGCTGGCCCACGACCGCAAATCCTACATGGGCGGCTTCGTGAAAGTGGCGCGCGAGTTCGACGAGGTCGAGCTGGTCGGCATCGAATCGCCGCTATGGCCCAAGACCGGCACCGGCTCGGGCTGGGTCACCGAGGAAGCCTACGAGACCTTCG
>DATHNU010000170.1:0-14021 GCA_035485695.1 Reyranella sp.
GGCCAAGGTCCCATCCTCGACAAGAACCAATAGGTCAACGTCGCTGAAGATATCGCCCTCACCACGGCCGAGGTTCCCGGCAAGCCAAACAGCCTCTACTCGCGCTTCCTCATGGAGGAGTTTGCCGATTTCATCGATGAGGTTCTGTTGGCTCGCCGCGACCATCATTCCTCGTACATACAGCTTTTCTTCCGTCGCGCTGGGAAGATCGGAATTGGTCGCTGTACGCCACGGCCTGGAGCCGGTCGGTTTGCCAAGCACGAGGTTTGCGGTAGCCCCTGCAGATTGTCCATAGTCGCAACCATCGTCCGACCAGCCGGAGACCCACCATGTCCTCGATGCGAACAGGTGCCGACTACCGCGAAAGCCTGCGCGACGGCCGCCGCGTCTGGATCCTGGGCGAAGGGCTTGTCGACGACGTCACGAAGCATCCCGCCACGCAGCCGATGGTCGACGAATATGTCGCCTGGTACGACCGGCACTTCGATCCGAAATGGCAGGACACCGTGCTCGCGCCGCCAGACGAAGGCGGTGGCCGCCGGCCGGTCGGCTATCTCGTGCCACGAAGCGCCGACGACCTCCGCCGCATCGGGCGGTGTTTCTCGGCGACGACCTTCCCCAGCGCCGGCAACATCACCCATACGCCGGCCTACGGCCATCTCATCGCACTGGGCGTCCTGCACGCGGTCGGCCTCGGCAAGGCTCGGCCGGAACAGCTCGCCAACGCCGAAGCCTATCGCGCGGAGATCGCGCGCACCGGCCGCTTCCTGACCTTTGCCGCAGGCGCCGCGACGATCGGCTATCGGCTGCGCGAGGATCCCACGGAGCGGGCCGCGCTCCGGATCGTCGGGCAGTCCACCGCGGGCGTCGTGATCCGCGGCAAGATCGGCATGCTGACCAGTCCCGCCTTCGCCGAGGATGTCTATATCGGCGCGGTCAATGCCGCCGACCTCGATGGCCAGCGCGCGACCTTCGTCGTGCCGGTGAATGCGCCCGGCGTGACGGTGATCTGTCGCAAGGCCTCGGCGCGTTCCGCCAACCCGTTCTCGGCGCCGCTCAGCAGCCGCTACGACGAGCTCGACGGGCAGATGTGGTTCGACGACGTGGCCGTGCCGTGGAACCGTGTCTTCCTCACCGAGCCCTCACCCGAGCCGGTGGCGCGCTGGCTGTTCTGGCACCAGCTCTACTGCTGGCTGGCGAAAGCCGAGTTCACCCTGGGCCTGGCGCTCGCCTGCACCCAGGCGATGGGGCTGGCCGCGCACGAGCCGACCATCGAGTACCTGCTCGACCTCATCACCGACGTCCAGACCGTGCGCAGCTGCCTGACCGCCACGGAACTCGATCCGGAATTCACCGCCGACGGCTATTGCTCGCCCAACCATGGCCATCTCGCGGCCGGCAGCCTGGCCATGCTGAAGGCCCGCCGGCGGATGGCCGAGATCCTGCGCATCCTGCCAGGCTCCTCCCTGGTCGTGGCGCCCAGCGACCGCGATCTTGCCGACCCGGCGCTGGCCAGCGGCCTGGAGGAGTCGTTCGCCGGCGGCGGCTACACGGCGAAGCAGCGGGCGGCCCTGCTGCAGATGACGTGGGACCATGTCGGCTCGGCGCTCGATCATCGCGAGCATGTCTTCGAGCTGCACGCCAATGGCGGCGAGTTCGCCTGGCGCGGCCGGCTGCGCCGGCGCTTCGACGGCTACAACGAACTGGCCAATGGCGTCTTGCAGGGCCTCAGCATGCCGATGCCGGAGATCGACCTCGACTCGATCCGCAACGCGCCGCTGGCGGCGCGGCGGCCGGTGAGCCCGATCGCTACAAAAGGTGCTCCGACCTGATCAGTCGACGTAAGCGATGGCCTGCTGCGTGCTTAAAAACTTCTCGCGCAGATGGCCGCCGGCGGTGGTGGGCGGATATTTCGGCTGGTTCGCCCCGTCGGCGCAGCTCGGCAGGCAGGACACCACGGCGTCGTAGTTGGGGTTCTGGAAGAACACCACCGACTGCCGGCGGCTCTCGGCCACGCGATCGGGCGGCGGGTTGACGACACGGTGCAGGGTGGAAACCCAGCGGTCGTTGGTCCAGCGCGCCAGCATGTCGCCGATATTGACGACGAAGCAGCCGGGCAGATGCGGCACGTCGAGCCATCCTCCGTCCTTGCCCAGCACCTGCAGGCCGCCGGGCTGGTCCTCGGTCTTCAGGATGGTGAGACTGCCATAGTCGCTATGCGCCCCGGCGCGGAGCTGGCCCGGCTCCGGCGTCTCGACGAGCGCCGGATAGTTGCGCACCCTGAGCCGGCTGATGCTGCGATCGACGCTGGAGTCGAAGTACCGCTCGGGCAGGTCGAGGGCGAGCGCGAACAGGCGCATGAGGTCGATCGCGAGCGCGTCCATGACGCGGTAGTAGCGTTCATAGACCTGCCGCAGCCCTTGGGGCCGCTCAGGCCAGAGGTTTTTCGCGAAATGCCGCCCCGCCGCCGGCGACGTGTAGTAAGGGGCGTCGGTGACGTCGACCGGGCCGATCATCAGGCTCTCGTTCAGATCGCCCTGGGCGGTGCCGCCGCGACTGCGCACCAGGACTTCGGCCTTCATGGGCATGTAGCCGCGCGTCACGTCGGGCGCGGGCCGGACGATCCGCATTTTCTCCTCGAGCGGCAGATCGAAGAAGGTCCGGCTGACGTCCTCGACGGCCGCGATCAGGTCGGGATCGACGCCGTGTCCGGAGATCACCATGAAGCCGATCTCGCGGCAGGTCCGGTCGATCTCCGCCGCCAAAGCGCGCCGGGCGGCCGAGTCGCCGCCTCTGTAGGCCGAGATATCGATGACAGGAACCGCAGCCATGGTCATCGCGAGCTCCTCTGCAATCCGTGCCGGATTCGCAGCAAGCGACATGCCAATCAGCAAGGCAGTTGACGAAACAATCTTCTTGCCGGAGGTGTGGCCTTCGTCTTGCTGCGGATGCCGGCAAAGAGAAGGAGACAACCAAACCCATGCTCGATCTGATCGTGCGCAACGCCAGCCTCGCCGACGGCCGACGCGGCATCGACCTCGGCGTGCAGGCAGGACGCATCACCGAGGTCGAGCCGCATCTGCAGGCCGAGGCCGGCCAGACCATCAACGCGCAGGGCCGGCTGCTGGCGCCGCCCTTCGTCGATTCCCATTTCCACATGGACGCGACCCTGTCGGTCGGCCTGCCCCGCCGCAACCGCTCCGGCACGCTGCTGGAGGGCATCGCGCTGTGGGGCGAGCTGAAGCCCAGCCTCACCCAGGAGGCAATCGTCGAACGGGCGCTGGCCTATTGCGACTGGGCGGTGGCGCAGGGACTGCTGGCGATCCGCAGCCATGTCGACATCTGCGACCCGCGCCTGCTCGCCGTCGATGCGCTGCTCGAGGTGAAGAAGAAGGTGGCGCCCTACATCGATCTCCAGCTCGTGGCCTTCCCCCAGGACGGCCTCTATCGCTCGCCCGGCGCGCTCGACCTCCTGAAGGAGGCGCTGCGCCGGGGAGTCGATGTGGTCGGCGGGATTCCCCATTTCGAGCGCACGATGGAGGATGGACGCGCTTCGGTGCGCGCGCTCTGCGAGATCGCGGCGGCGCAGGGGCTGCTTATAGACATGCATTGCGACGAGACCGACGATCCGCTGTCGCGCCACGTTGAAACCCTGGCCGCCGAGACCATACGACTCGGCCTGCAGGGGCGCGTGGTGGGATCCCATCTCACGTCGATGCACAGCATGGACAACTATTACGTCTCGAAGCTCATTCCGCTGATGGCCGAAGCCGATCTCGGCGTGATCGCCAATCCCTTCGCCAACATGGTGCTGCAGGGCCGGCACGATACCTATCCCAAGCGCCGCGGCATGACCCGGGTGCCCGAACTGATGGCGGCCGGCCTCACCGTGGCGCTCGGCCACGACAGCGTGATGGACCCGTGGTACGGGCTGGGCAGCGGCGACATGCTGGATGTCGCGCACATGGCCGTTCACGTGGCGCAGATGACCGGCCTCGAGGCGATGGCGGCCTGCTTTGCGGCGGTGACTGAAAACGCCGCCCGGCTGCTCCATCTCGAGGGTTACGGCCTGGCGCCGGGCTGCCGCGCCGACATGGTGCTGCTGGACGCACACGATCCCGTGGAAGCCATTCGCCTGCGCGCCACGCGGCTGAAAGTGATCCGCCGGGGAAAGATCATCGCCGAAACACCGATGCAGCGGACCTCGCTCACGCTGCCCGGGCGACCCTGTGAAGTTTCGTTCCTGGGGCCGCCAACCAAATCGTGATCTGTCGCCGGGCTCAGTGCGCGAGCAGGAGCGGCACCGGACAGGAGGAAATCACCTTCGCGGTGGCACCGCCCAGCCCCAGGAAGTTCGTCAGTCCGCCGTGGCCGTAGGCACCCATCACCAGAAGGTCGGCCTTCTTTTCCCTGGCATAGTCCAGCAGGGCACGGCCGCGGGCACGTCCCGAGACAGCGCCGTGATCCATCGTCTCCACGCTGGCGGCGACGCCGCGGCGGCCGAGGTTGCGCACCAGCAGAGTCGTGCCGAGTTCGTCGGCATTCGTGCCGGCGACGACGATCGTCACGGTGCGGGCTTTTTCGAGAAAGGGCAGCGCGTAGCCTACGGCGCGCGCGGCCTGCGCGCTGCCGTTCCAGGCAACGACGACCGACGCGATCGGCGCGGCGTCTGCATTCGGCGCGGTGTCGGGCGGGCCGATCACGACCGGGCGGGCGCAGTCGTAGATGGCGGCCTTGACCGTCGCCGGGGCGATGTTTTCGGCGTCGGCGCCGGGCCGGCCGATCAACAGGAGACTGGCGAAACGGCCCAGCTTGACGAGCTGGTCCAGGGTGACGTCCGGGCCCCCGGTAAAGGTGGCGCCGTCGATCGGGGCAATCAGTTCGCGGAACGCCCGCTCCGATTCGGCGGCGCGCGCCTTCAGCCGTGCGCCGGCCTCGGCCTTGAGAAAGGGCATGGCCTGGGCGGCGATATCGACATCGTGCAGGCGGGACTCCGAGAAATGGACGGCGTCGACGGTCGCGTCGAACATCGATGCGATGCGGGCCGCGAGGCCGAACGACATCGCCGCATCCGGGCCGCCTTCGGAAATTGCTAGAATGGACTTGTACATCGCGCCCCCGCCCCCGGTCTTCAAGCCGAACTACCACACTCCGGGGAATATGGAGACACAAGGTGTGCAACCAGCCAAGCAACGCTCGACTCCGGGATGCCTTTTCGTCAGGTAAAGGTAGCATGATCTGGGCGTTGCGAGCGGGGACCTGCGATGTGGCCTTTCCTGAAAGTATTGAATTGCATCACCACCGAACATGACCTGCGCCTCGTTGGCCTGGCGGTGGTCATCTGTGCCCTTGCCTCGATAACAGCCATCAACCTGCTTCATCATGTGCGCGGGACCAACGGCCACATGCGCCTGGTATGGCTGGCGGTTTCCGCGACGACGACCGGATTCGGGATCTGGGCGACGCATTTCATCGCGATGCTGGCATTCTCGCCGGGAATTCCCAACGCCTACAATATCCTGCTCACGGGTATCTCGTTGATTGCGGCGATCCTGTTGACCGGCACGGGACTCGTGGTCGCGCTTGCGCCGATCAGGATGGGCACATGGCTGGGCGGCGCCATCGTCGGCGGCGGCATCGCCGCGATGCACTACATCGGCATGGCGGCGTTCGAGATTCAGGGACGGATCGTGTGGGATCCCACCCTGGTGGCGGCATCGATCGTGCTCGGCGGGCTCCTGGGTGCGGCCGCGCTGGCGGCTGGACTGCACGGCAACGGGTGGAAATGGAGGGTCGTCGGCGCGTTGCTGCTGACCTTGGCGATCTGCAGTCACCACTTCACCGCGATGGCCGCCGCCTCGATCATCCCCGATCCGACGATTGAAGTTTCCGATACCGCGGTACCGTCGGGGCTGCTCGCGATTGCCGTGGCATTGGCGAGCTTCATGATACTTCTTCTGGCGCTGGCAGGCGTCGGCATCGAGGTGCGCGATCGACGCCGCGGCGAGCTCGAGAACGACCGCATGCGGCGCCTGGCCAACGCCGCGGTCGAGGGGCTCCTGATCTGCGACGGCGAGACGATCGTCACGGTCAACGACAGCTTCGTGGCTCTCGCCGGGTTGCCGGCCTCCGCCATGACGGGCGCCAAGCTCGAGCGATGCTTTCCGGAGGAAGAGACGCGCCAGAAACTGCTGCAAGGTTCGGGGGCTCCCATCGAGGCCGACCTGCTGCGCGCCGACGGCAGCCGGACCCCGGTCGAGCTCGTCCTGCGACCCGTCGACTTCGCCGGCAAGCCGCACCGTGCCATTGCGGTCCGTGACATCCAGGCGCGCAAGCAGGCGGAACAGCGTATCCGCTTTCTTGCCCTTCACGACACGCTCACCGGGCTGCCCAATCGCAGCGCCTTCAACAGGAAACTGGATCACGATATCGAAGCGGCGCTGGCAATGGGGCGGCCGCTCGCCGTCATGTGCCTCGACCTCGATCGCTTCAAGGAGGTCAACGACCTGTTCGGACACGCCGCCGGCGACGAGACGCTGCAGATCGTCGCACAGCGGATTGTCGGCATGCTCGATGACAGCCAGACACTTGCGCGATTGAGCGGCGACGAATTTGCCATCATCGTCCCGGCGATTTCCGGCCCCGCCATGGCCGGCCGCATCGCCGAAAACATCATGGAAAGCCTGCGGGTCTCGAATCAGAACTCGGAAACCCACACGCCGGTCTCGGTGAGCATCGGAATTGCGATTTGTCCCGAAGACGCCACCGATCGGCAGACGCTGCTGACACACGCCGACACCGCGCTTTATCGCGCCAAGAACGAAGGACGTGGAACCTATCGATTCTTCGAGATGGCCATGGGCGCCGCCGTGCGCGACCGGCGCCAGCTGGAACACGACCTGCGCCATGCGGGCGAGCGCGGCGAGCTGGGGCTCGTCTACCAGCCGCAGAAGGACATCCGGAGCGGCACGGTGGTCGGGTTCGAGGCGCTGGTGCGCTGGCAACACCCGACCCGGGGCGAACTTTCGCCCGACTTGTTCATTCCGATCGCCGAGGAGACCGGCCTTATCCTCCAGATCGGCGAATGGGTGCTGCGAACGGCCTGTCGCGAAGCGGCAAGCTGGGTCCAGCCATTGACCATCGCCGTGAACGTTTCCGCCATCCAGATACACGCGGCGAGTTTCCCCCAAACAGTGCAGGACATTCTCTTCGAGACCCGCCTGCCGCCCGGGCGACTGGAACTGGAGATCACCGAGACGGCGATGATCCGCGACCTCGGCCGGGCCCTCGCGACGCTCAGCCGCATCAAGACGCTGGGGGTCCACGTCGTGATGGACGATTTCGGCACGGGCTATTCGTCGCTCGCCAACCTGCGGGCGTTCCCGTTCGACAAGATCAAGATCGACGGGTCTTTCATCAAGGCGGTGAACGTCAACGACGGGGCGGCAACGATCGTGCGCGCGGTGCTCGGCCTCGGCCGAGGGCTTGGCATGCCCGTCGTCGCGGAAGGCGTCGAAACGCCCAGCGAGCTCGAGTTCCTCAAGAACGAGTCCTGCGCCGAAGCGCAAGGCTTTTTTCTTGGGGCGCCGGCCGATATCGCGAGCTTCCGCCAGACTACCCACGGCGGCGCACAGATCGATGCGGGACCGAACGTGATTCCTCTGGTGCCCAAGGCATGACGGTCACGGGCGACCGCTGACCGCAGCCGGGATGGATGCGCACCATCCTGGCTATCTGATCGAATCACCCACAGCCTCACCCTGAGGAGCGGCCCGCAGGGCCGCGTCTCGAAGGGTGGGCGCGAGCACCACGCTTGTTGCCCACTCTTCGAGACGCCGCGCTATGCGCGGCTCCTCAGGATGAGGTTGGCTTTGGTTCCTATGCTGTTTCGATCAGAGACGATCTTGCTCTAACCCTTGTTGGCCAACCCGAGACGGTCGTTGTCAGTAGCCACCGCGGCGCCCACCAGTTCCGGCTTCAGGATGTAGAGCGAGCGGGCGTCGACCTTCTCCGCCTTTCGCATCGGCAGCGCGATCGGGTAGCGCGTCTCCTCCTGGTGGTCCCTGAGCAGCTTCTGCACATCGTACTGGCCGCCGAACTTCCAGAGGGACTTCACGAAGTTGGTCTGGCCGCGCATGAGATGGCCCGCGGCGATCGAGGCGCAGCTTCTGAGCGCGCGCCAGCCCATGTGCTTCTTGAAGAGGATCTGCTGGGTCTTGATCAGCTCACCGTAGAATTTCTCCAGGGGGAGCTGGGTAGGCAGCACGGCGTGTTGCACGTCGAAAAGCTTGTAGTTGCGGGTGGCGAGGCTGCGCGCGTCGGTGGTCCAGGTCTCGGTCCCGGGATAGGGCGTGTTGACGGTGAGGTGCACGATCTCGGGCACCGACAGCATCCACTCGCGGACCACGGCGAAGCGCGCTTCGTCCCAGCTCGGGTCGGCGATGATGTTCACCGCCACGGTGATGCCCAGCGAGCGGGCGTACTCCAGCGCCTCGAAGCTCTTGCCCAGGCTGACCCGCTTGCGGTGCCGCAAAAGCCCCTCCTCGTCGATCGCCTCGACGCCCAGGAACATGTAGCTGAGCCCAAGCTTCTGCCAGCGCGCGAAGAGCTCCTTGTTCTTGAGCAGGACGTCGCAGCGGGTCTCCAGGTAGTATTGCTTGCGGATGTTGCGCTTCTCGACCTCGTCGGCGATCGCGTGGCCGTGCTCGGCATGGATGAAGGCCACGTCGTCGACAATGAACACCCCGGGCTCGCGCACCCGCGCCAGGTCCTCGCCGACCACGCCGGGGCTCACCTTGCGGTAGCTGCGCCCGTAGAAAGTCCAGGCGCTGCAGAAGGTGCAGTTCCAGGGGCAGCCGCGGGAGAACTCCACCGAGGCGCAGGGATCGAGCACGCCCATGAAGTACTTGTGGCGCTTCTTGAGCAGGTCGCGCGCGGGGAGTGTGTCGTCGAGCGACGCGATCATGCGCGGCGGCGGGCCCTCGCCGGTGGTCGTGACCACGCCCGGGAGCGCGCTGAGCTCCTCCTTGTCCGCCCAGGCGTCCAGGATCCTGGACGCGATCTCCTCGCCCTCGCCCTTGATTACGCAGTCGATGGCGCCGTCGGCGTGGGCCAGGATCTCGCGCGCGGTGAAGCTGGCCGAGTGGCCGCCCACGAACACCAGCGTGTCGGGCAGCAGCCGGCGGGTCAGGCGCGCGAGGTCCACGACCTCGGGAATATTGGCCAGGTAGTTGAGCGAGAAGGCCACCGCGTCGGGTTGCCAAGCGCGCAGCTCGCTTTGGTAGTGCCGATGCTTGAACACCTGCAGATCGAGCAGCCGCACCTCATGGCCGGCGTTGCGCAAGGATGCCGCCACCCGCTCGAGCCCCAGCGGCTCCAGCCGGAGGTAGACCTCGGTGTACATGAGACCGCTGGGATGAACGAGCAGGACTTTCATGGTGTGGAGGCCGGCCGCGGAATTCTGGAGCTCTGGACCTCCGGACTGGGGAGGTTTTCAATGCGCTTCACCTCGTCAAAAAGCAGGCGATGTCCGAGTTCGGTGAAGTGCACGTCGCCGGCAATGAAATACTTGTGCAGCGCCACCTCAGCCGGCTCGCGGAAGAAGGGAGCAAACCCGTCGATGAAGCGGACATTGCGCGAGGCGGCCCAGGCCCGCCAATGCGTTACCTGAATGCTCTCGCGATCCCCCGCATCGACGCTTTCCGGCCAGGGATAGACGACGAGGGTCATGTGGCAATCCCATTCCCGGCAGATGGCGACGATCTTGTCGAGATTGCTGCCGGCAATTTCCAGTCCACGCCGGCCCCACTTGTCCATGAGGGCGGGATCGAAAGGCCAGCGGCCGCGCTCTCGTCCCAGGGCGGCCACGGTGCTTAACGGCGAGGACAGGTAGAGATCGTAGGCCAGCCGGAAGGTGGCGAAATTGCCGAGGAGAAACTGACCGATGTGGAACCAGTGAAACGGTGTGGAGCTCACGGTTCCGTTCGGTCCGACCTTGTAGACGTTCGCGTCGTCGTCGATGTCCGACAGATCGAGAAAGACGTAGATCTCGGCGGGCTTCAGGCCCAGCCGCTGGGCGGCCACCCGAATCTTGCGATGGTATATGGCCGGACTGAAGGACGCGACGCCGAGATTCCACACCGCTTTGCCCTGCTTCGCGGCATCGCACGCCATCAGCCCGGCAAAGCTCTTTTCGTAGCTCGACCCGATGCCTTCGGTGAACGAATCGCCGACAACGAAGATGGCCGGCCGGTCTTTCTCGGCTTCGCCGGGCGCACAGTCACCGATCCTGAATCCGTAGCGGTCGGTCTGCCAGGAATAGACGATGTTGCCCCAGGCCCGCTGGGACTTGGCGTTGGCGGCTAGGTCGTGATCGTAGTCGGTCGATATGTAGGCTTCGGTATAGGCGGTCGCCGCGTCCGCCCAGCTCCGCTTCATGCCCGAAAACACCGTAGCCAGCAGAGTGAAATCCACCGCCAGCGTCATCATCACGATGACGAGTGCCTGGCCCAACATCCGCAATACTTTTTTCATCTAAAAGCTTGCCTTCGATGTCATTTTGCCAAGCACGCAGAATCTGCCCGCCATGGCCCGTCCGGCCATGCTAGCAGCACGCGCGCCGCGCGTGCACCTCCCCTAGATCGATTTCACAGCAACTCCGCCAGCATGCGGGCCGCCCGCTCGGCGCCGTGCGCTTCGACCGGCTTGAACCGCACGGTCGCCTGCAGCTCGGCCAGCATGGCGTCGGCGATCATCTCCGGCGTGGAGGCTGCAAATTCCAAGCGGCGGCCGGCGGCGTAGCGGTCGAGGCGGTGGGCGACGTGGAAGTTCTGCTCGAAGTGGTTTTTGAGCGGGAAATAAAGGAACGGCGTGCCCGCGGCCGCCAGCTCCATGCAGGTCGTGAGGCCGCCTTGCACCAAAGCGAGATCGCAGGCCGCGAGATGACGATCGAGGTTTGGCACGAAAGCGGACACTTCCACGCCGGCCGGCGCACCCAGCGACAGCGGGTCGATGCGCGGGCCGGCGACCAGCACCATGCGCAGCTCGGGCAGCCGCACGCGGACCAGCGGCCAGGCCTGCAGGATGCGTGCGATCAGGTGCGTGCCCACGCCCGAGCCGCCCACGGTGACGATGCAGATCTTTTCGTCGGGCCGGTAGCCCAGGCTTTGCCGCAGCGCGTCGCGCGGGCCGAACGTTTGCGGATGCTGGCCCAGCACATAGCCCGAGAAGTCGAAGTGCTTCGGGATCCAGTCGCGCATCGCGGGCAAATCCTTGCCGAAGCCCAGCGGCACGATGTCCTCCGGATTGCCGACAAAGATCGCGCGATCACGCACGCCGGGATGGCGCTCGACGTGCTCGATCATCTCGGCATTGTAGTCGGCCGCCAGGAACGCCTCATGCTCACCGCCCGACGGCATCGGCACGAAGCCGACGAAGTCGGTGAACCAGGCGAGCGCCGCCTTCTTCAGCTCGGGATGCTCATGCCAGTAATGGTCGATGTCCCAGGCCTCGTCGGCGATCACGAGGTCGTAGCCGCCCGCATCGACGGCATCCTGGAAGATCATGAAGTTGGCGATCAGCAGCTCATCCATGCGGCGGATCGCCTGGAAGGCGTTGAGATCGTGCTCGCCCGCTTCCTCCTCGATGTGCCGTGATTCGCTGGCGAGCCGGGCGGACAGCGGATGGATGCGCTCGCCACTCTTCTCGAGCAGGCGGGTTACGGGATCCTGCGCCAGCCAGTCGACATGCAGGCGGGGATGCAGCCGGCGCAATTCGCCGGCGATGGCAATGTCGCGGCGGCCGTGCCCAAGGCCGATGGGCGAGGAAAGGTAGAGCACCTTCTTCTCCCTCGGCGCGCGGCGCACCGGCGCTTTGGACGCCGCAAGGCCCAGCCGTCGGTCGAGAAAGTCGTTGATCAGGGCGTTGCACTTGGCAGGTACGCGGCCGAGCGGATTGTGGCCGCCATTGGCAATGGTCACGAACTCGGCACCGGTGAGCTCGGCCACGAGCTTGCCGCGCGCATGGGGCTGGATCTGGTCGTTGTCGCCATGGATCGCGAGCACCGGACAGCGGATCTTGCGATACATCGATTCGCTGACATCGAACGGCGGCACGATGGTGCGTGCTTCCACTGTCTTGACCAGCACCGGGCCGTCAGTGTCACCGGCCCAGTCGATGCCTTCCTCGATCTGCCGGGTCGAGTGCGGCTCAGTGAAGATGCTCCTGATGAAATGCTCGGCGAAGTCGGGATAGTCGGCCAGCCAGTGCGCGCGATTGTACTTGTTCCAGCCCACCGGCTTTCCATCGGGGCACTCCTGCCGGGCCATGAAATGCTGCTGCGACATGTGCTTGTGGGTGGGCCCGATGATCGCCGCCGTGCCGGCCAGGATGGCGGCCTTCACCCGTTCCGGATGGTACGCCGCCAGCACGCAGGCGAGCAGGCCGCCGAAGGAGAGGCCGACCACGATGGCCTGCCCGGCATCGGTGGCGTCCATGACCGCCAGCGCGTCGGCCACGCAGTTGGCCAGCGAGTAGGCGGCGACATCGTCCGGCCGGTCGGACCGTCCGTTGCCGCGGGCGTCGAAGGCGATGCAACGGAAGCGCTCGCTGAAGTAGGGCAGCTGCGCCTTGTAGACGCGCGAATGCACGATGCTCCAGGGTGGCAGGAAGACCATCGTCTGGCGGCCCTGCCCGTAGACCTCGTAGTGGATGCGCACGCCGTCGCGTTCAACGAATCCCTCCTTGTTGGGCAGCTTGGCGCGCATCACGTCACCCTCGTCGACGATTTGGCTTCTGCGATGCGAATGGCATCGCCAACCCTTCGCAGCGCCTGGCGAATCGGCGTGCCTTGTTTCTCCAGCCCGAGCAGATAGAGGCTTTCTCCGCCGATGAAGGCGCCACCAATCAGCGTCGCGATCTCCGCCGTCGAGAACGGGCCGAGGCTGCCCAGCTCACGCTCGGCTTGGCGCGCGACGCCAACGATGAGCTCGAACCAGCCCATGAGGCCGGTGCGTACGACCTTGGCAACCGTCGGATCGGACCAGCTTGCGGCGATGAGCTCCTGCAGGACGCGCACATAACCCGAGGCGATGTCCTCGTCGAGATAGTCGCAGGCACGGTCCCAGCGTTGCGACAGCGTGAGCGCGTTGTCGTGGAACATGGCGTTCTGGCGGTCGAGCAGCTGGGCGTTGAGATAGTCGAACAGCGCCAGCATCAGTCCCTGCTTGGAGCCGAAGTGGTAGTGGATCTGGCTGAGCGGCACACCGGCCGCCGTCGCCACGTCGCGCGTCGAGAGACCCGAATGGCCGTTCTGGCGCAGCACCTTCTTGGCCGCTTCCAGCAATGTCGTGCTGGTTTCCGCCTTCTTCGCCAGGGCACGCGCCATTCGGATCCTCCATGATTGACGAGCAGCGCTTGTTCCGCAGGGCCTACTCAGCCGGACGCGGATGCTTCACCTCGGCCGGCAGCGCCTTGCGGCCGGGCAACGGGATCAGCATCGAGACCTGCTCGCGATAGCGGCGGTACTGGTCGCCGAACAGGGCGATCAGGTCGCGCTCCTCGAGCCAGATGCCGATCAGGATATAGCCGGTGGTCCCGACCGCGAACAGCAGATGGCCGGCCGTCATGGTGGGTGCCGCCCAGAAGGCCAGCAGGAAGCCGAGATAGAGTGGATGGCGCACCCGCTTGTAGAGGAAGGGTGTACGGAACTCCGGCTCCGGCAGGGTGCGGCCGAGCAGCCGGGCCCAGACCTGGCGCAGCCCGAACAGCTCGAAATGATTGAGGAGGAAGGTGCTCAGCAACACCAGACCCCAGCCGATCCAGAATACGGCCTGGATCAGCAGGATGGCGGCCGGGTTCGTCACCGACCACACCACCGGCGCCAGGATCGGCTGCCATTGCCAGTAGAGCAGCAGGAGCGCCAGGCTGGCGAGCAGCACATAGGTCGCGCGTTCGACGGCGTGCGGCACGAAGCGCGTCCACCAGCGCTTGAAGGCCGGCCGGGCCATGACGCTGTGCTGGAT
>DATHNU010000171.1:0-2645 GCA_035485695.1 Reyranella sp.
GTCGTCACCTCGCGGATGGCGGCAGCGGCGTTCTTCGTCGGATCAAGCACCGGCGGCTCGAGCGACATGCCGATCACCAGTCGATCCTTGGCCTCGGCCCAAGCCTCGGCGCCAAGAGCGGACATCGTTACGAGCGCGCCGGCAGCGCCGAACAGATGGCGACGGGAAAATGAATTCACGGAAAACCTCTGTTGCAGTTGGCTATAAAGTCTATCAGCGGCCGAACACGTCCCGCCAGCCGCGCGCCGCACCCAGCGAGGCGGCGTGGTAGACGCCCCGCGCCACGGCGCGGGCGAGACAGTCCGCGGCAAGCGTGCCGAGTTCGGCCAGCGCCAGCGGATCGCCGCCGAGATCGTGCCTGCCGGTGGCGATGGCGAATACCGTGTCGCCGTCCTGCGGCGTATGCACAGGACGGATCGCGCGCGCGAGCCCGTCCTGCGCCATCACTGCGAGGCGCTTGGCGGACGCCTTGTCGAGCCGGGCATTGGTCGCGACGACGGCAATGGTGGTGTTGGCGCGCGGATCGCTGCGTGCCGCATCGGCCGGATCGTGGGTAAGATCGGCCCGCGCGTGCGAGACCGACAAAACGAGGCCATGCGCCGGCGGCGGCAGGCCGCCGAACTCGGCCTGCTGCTCCAGCGCCCACGCCCAGAATTGCGGCATGTCGCCCATGGTCGTGTAGCCGCGCGCATTCACCGCCACCAGCGCGCCGACCTGCAGGCCGCCGGCCGGATCGACGGCCGAGGCGCTGCCCAGCCCGCCCTTGAGATTGCCGGCCTTGGCACCCAAGCCTGCGCCGGCATTGCCGAGGGCGAAGTCGGCGCCGGCCTTGCCGGCCGCCGCATAGCCGAGCTCGCGATAAGGTGGCCAGTCCCAGTTCTTGTCGCCGCCGTTCAGCAGGTCGAACAGGATGGCGGTGGGCACGATCGGCACGATGGCGCCGGCGACCGGCACGCCGCGGCCGCGCTCCTTCAGCCAGCGCATCACGCCGTCCGCCGACGACAGGCCGAACGCCGATCCGCCGCTGAGGCAGATCGCATCGATGCGCTCGTTACGGGCCGCGGGATCCAGCAGATCGGTCTCGCGTGTGCCCGGCGCACCGCCACGGACGTCGACCGATGCCACCGACGCGGTCTCGCACAACACGACGCTGACGCCCGAGCGCAGGCGCTGGTCCTCGACATTGCCGACCAGGATGCCGTCCACGTCGGTGATGAGATTTCGCGGGCCGGGGCGCAACATAGGCGACAACCTCACCCTGAGGAGCGCACGAAGTGCGCGTCTCGAAGGGTGGGCAAAAGTCCGTACTGTAGCCCATCCTTCGAGACGCCGTGCTTCGCACGGCTCCTCAGGATGAGGTGGTGTGTGGTGGTTCGTGCCATCAGTCGAGCTGCAGCGTGAGTGCCTTGAGATACGCCGTCTCCGGCAACCCCGGATGCACCGGATGATCGAGCGCGGCACCTGAGCTCAGCAGGATGCGGCCGCCGCGGCTCGCGTCGCGCAGGCCGCGACGGACCTGTTCGGCAAACAGCGGCGGATCCACCAGGTGCGAGCAGGACGCCACGAACAGGAAGCCGCCCCGCTCCACCAGGGGCGCCGCCAGGCGCACCAGCTTGCGGTAACCCTGGACGCCGACCTTGAGATCCTTTCGGCTCTTCACGAAGGCAGGCGGATCGCAGATCACGACATCGAATCGCTTGCCGGCGAGCTTCTCCATGGCATCGAACGCCTCGCTCTTCTCGAAAGAGACGATCTTGTCGACGCCATTCAAGTCAGCCGCCGCCTTGGCCGCGTTGAGCGCGGGTTGGGAGCGGTCGATGCAGGTTACCGACTTGGCGCCCTGCGCGGCGGCCAGCACGCCGAAGCCGCCGCTGTAGCTGTAGACATCGAGGACGCACGCGTCCTTTGCGAGACCCGCCATGAAGCGGCGGTTGTCGCGCTGGTCGTAGAACCAGCCGGTCTTCTGGCCGCCCGACAAGTCGGCGACGAAGCGGGCGCCGTTTTCAATCAGCTCGACGGTGCCCGACGCGTCGCCTTTGGCGATCGTGACTTCGCGCTTCAGGCCCTCGAGCTCGCGTACAGGCGAATCGTTCTTGAGCACGATGGTCTTGGGAGAAAGCTCGGCCTCCAGCGCCTCGATCAGCACCGGCGTCAGCAGCTCCATACCGGCCGTGTTCACCTGAACCACCAACGCGTCGCCGAAGCGGTCGATGATCACGCCGGGCAGGCCGTCGGCCTCGGCATGGATCAGGCGATAGAAGGGAACGCCGATCAGCCGATCGCGCAGGGCCGTCGCCTGCGCCAGGCGCCGGCCGAGAAACAGGGCATCGACCATGGCCTCGGGATTGGATGACAGAACGCGGCCCGCGATCAGCGAATGCGGATTGAAGGTGACGAGGCCCAGCGCCTCGCCGCCCGGTGCCCGCAGGGTCGCCAGCGAGCCCGGCGGCAGCGCCTTGGTCTCGGCGTCCATCAGGATCTCGTTGGAAAACGCCCACGGACTACCGGCGCGAACGCGGCGATCCTCGCCGGCGCGCAGCAGCACCGTAGGCAGCTTCTTCTGGGCCAACCGCTTATTCTCCTTTGGCGACGCCGTCGCGCCGGGGATCGGCGCCGCCGTCCCAGCCGTCGCCCGACCGGCGTAT
>DATHNU010000172.1:0-2973 GCA_035485695.1 Reyranella sp.
TCCTTGCCGCGCGGGCCATAGGCCGCCCAGTCCGGCTTGAAGCGGTACTTCTTGTCGGGCCAGGCGAAGCCGTCGAGGAAGTGCGAGGTCTCGAAGCCCAGGTGGAAATCCTGGCCGCCCTTGCGCCAGTTGGTTTCGGCGTCCCACATGCCCGAGTCCTTGAGCGACTCGTCCATGATCTCCCACGGCGTCATGTCGAAGCCGCGATGCTTGGCGCCCAGACGCTTGGCGAGCTCGGCGATCACGTAGTGGTTCTCGCGGCACTCGCCCGGCGGCTCGATCACCGCCTTGGTCACCTGGAAGAAGGTATGGCCGCTCGCGGTGTAGAAGTCGTCGTGCTCGAGGAACATCGTGGCCGGCAGCACGATGTCGGCGAAGGAAGCCGTCTCGGTCAAAAACTGCTCATGGACGCAGGTGAACAGGTCCTCGCGCGCAAATCCCTTGTGCACCAGCTCGAGCTCGGGGCAGACCATCGCGGGATTGGTGTTCTGGATCAGCAGCGCCGTCACCGGCGGGCCGTCCTTCAGGGCCTCACGGTCGCCCGTCAGGATCGGCCCGAGGCGCGACTGATCGAGATCGCGGATCGAGGGATCGACCATGTCGAGACCTTCGATCAGCGTCTTCTTGATCGGATACATGCCGGTATGGCCGTACAGCGCGCCGCCGCCCTTGTATTTCCATGCACCGGTTACCGCCGGCAGGGAGGTGACGGCATGCATGTTGGCCGCCCCGTTGCGGCTGCGGCTGAAGCCATGGTGGCAGCGGATGAACGATGCCTTGGTCTGGCCGTAGAGCCGCGCAAACCCAACGATCTCCTCGACAGCAAGGCCGGTGATCTTCGCCGCCCATTCCGGGGTGCGCGTGGCGACGTGGGCGGCAAGCTCGTCCGGCGCATCGGTGTAGCGGCGCATATAATCCCAGTCGGCATAGCCCTCCTTGAAGAGGACATGCATGACAGCGACCGCCAGCGCCCCGTCGGTGCCGGGACGCACGGCGAGATGGATGTCGGCCTGCTCGGCCGTGCCGGTGCGATAGGGATCGACCACGACCAGCTTGGCGCCACGCTTCTTGGCGCGCATCGCGTGGGTCATGACGTTGACCTGGGTGTTGACCGGATTGCCGCCCCAGATCACGACCAGGTCGGAATGCTCGTCGACTTCGCGCACATCGGCGCCGCGCTTGGCGCCCACGCCGGCGATCCAGCCGGTGTCGGAGAGCGTGACGCAGATGGTCGAGAAGTAGCGTGAGTATTTCATCGCGTGGCGCAGCCGGTTGATGCCGTCCCGCTGCACCAGCCCCATCGTGCCGGCATAGTAATAGGGCCACACCGTCTCGCTGCCGTGCTGGCGCGCCTTGGCGATGAACTGTTCGGTCACGATGTCGAGCGCGTCGGCCCAGGAGATCTCGGCGAACTGCCTGGAGCCCTTGGGCCCGGTTCTGCGCAGCGGCTTCATCAGCCGGTCGGGATGATGGATGCGCTCGGCGTAGCGGGCGACCTTCTCGCAGATGACGCCCGCGGTGTAGTCGTTGCGCATCGAGCCGCGCACCCGGCCGATTTTCTTGCTGTTCAGCCGCTCGACGTCGAGCGCGCAGGTGCTGGTGCAGTCGTGCGGGCAGACCGAGGGAACGATGGTGACGCCCGAGTCGGCGGCCTTGCGGCGCGCGACAGGCGCGTAGGAATGGTCGTCAGGGGCCATGACGCAGAATACCTCCGCTGCAAGCACACGGTCCACATGCCATAGTGCGCCGTAATGATCCCCCACGGCGTCCCCTACGAAGAAGCGATGCGGCTTTTCCGCTGGCCCAAGCCCGAGCGGTTCAATATCGGCCGGGCGGTGTGCGAGCGCCATCCGTCGCATGCATTGGCCCTGATCGTCGAGAATGCCGACGGATCGGTGCGCAACTGGACGTTCGGGCAGCTGCTGGCTGCGAGCTCGCAGCTTGCCAATGCACTTGATGCCCGCGGCATCCGGAAGGGTGACCGCGTCGCCGTGTTCCTGAGCCAGAGCGCCGAGCTCACGCTCTGCCACCTCGCCGGCTATCGCATGGGCGCTGTCGTGCTGCCGCTGTTCACGCTGTTCGGCGAAGAAGCGCTCGAGTACCGCATGGCCAATGCCGAAGCGTCGGCGTTGATCACCGACATTGCCCAGCTCCCCAAGGTGCTGGCGGTGCGCGATCGGCTGCCGTACCTCAAGACCATCATCGTGATCGGCGCGGGCGCGCACGGCAGCGCCTTTCTCGACTGGGACCGCCTGCTGGCCGCTGCCTCGGACAATTTCACCACCGTCGATACAGCAGCCGAGGATCCGGCGCTGCTGATCTACACGTCGGGCACGACCGGCCAGCCCAAGGGCGCGCTGCATGCCCATCGCGTCATGCTGGGCTCGGTGCCGCCGGTCGAGCAGTGGCTGAGCCACTGGCCGCGCGGCAACGAGGTGATGTGGACGCCGGCCGAATGGGCGTGGATCGCCGGCCTTTACGACGCGCTCTTTCCCGCCTGGTTCTACGGCACGCCGGTGGTGGCGCACCGCTTCGCCAAGTTCGATCCCGAGCGCGCCTTCGTGCTGCTGGAAAGGCACAAGGTGGGCGTGGCCTTCATCCCGCCGACCGCGCTCAAGATGATGCGACAGGTCGCCAGCCCGCGCGCTCACTGGCGCTACGACGTGCGTGCCGTCAGTACCGGCGGCGAGGCGATGGGCGAGGAATTGCTGGCATGGGGCCGCGACACGTTCGGCACCACCATCTCGGAAGGCTACGGCCAGACCGAGATGAACCTGATGCTCTTGAACTCGCCCGCCTGGTTCGAGGTGCGGCCGGGCTCGTGCGGCCGCACCTGCCCCGGCCGCAAGGTCGCCATCGTCGATGCCGATGGCCGCGTCCTGCCGCCCGGCGAGGAGGGCCAGATCGCGGGCTGGCGGCACGATCCCATCGTCATGCTGGAAT
This sequence comes from Reyranella sp., assembly GCA_035485695.1. Taxonomy (GTDB): domain Bacteria; phylum Pseudomonadota; class Alphaproteobacteria; order Reyranellales; family Reyranellaceae; genus Reyranella. Next base: position 2,944 of record DATHNU010000172.1, read on the forward strand.
ACTGGCGCAATCCCGCGGCCACCGCCGCCA
>DATHNU010000173.1:0-4760 GCA_035485695.1 Reyranella sp.
TCGGTATTGGCGACGTCGTTGTCGATGGTCTTGGGAATGCCGATGAAGGCCACGGTCGACCGCGCCATCAGGCGGCGCAGGATGTCGAGACTGCCGTCGCCGCCGACGCCGATCAGCCCGTCGAGCCCGAGGCTCGCCAGCCCGTCGATCATCTCGCCCGAGCGATCTTTCAGGCTGCGGTCCTCCATCGGGAAGGCGAAGGGATCGCCGCGGTTGGTGCTGCCGAGGAAGGTGCCGCCCTGGCGCGCCAGCGCCGCGTCCAGACGATCGGGATCGAGCGTCAAGGCCTCGACCGGCCGCTCGAGCAGCCCCAGCGTGCCGTAACGGATGCCGATGGTGGTCCAGCCGTAGCCGTGATGCGCGCGCAGGGCTACGGCGCGGATGGTGGCGTTCAGCCCGGCGCAGTCGCCGCCACTGGTCAGAATTCCGATTCGCTTGGTCATGAAGCGCCTCCGCGCCCTGGAGCAGATTCCGATTGGATGGACGTGCAGCCTTGCTGGGGGCGCGCCACTCCAGTGGCGCGTCATGTTCTTCCGGACCGCGGGCGTCCCGCCCGCTCATGATTCATGAGCGAGCCAGAGGTTCGCGGTCCAGAAGAGCATGAAAAGACGCGCCACTGGAGTGGCGCGCCCCCAGCAATGACACGATTCCAAACGCTCGGTACCTGCTCTACTCTATCAAATGGCCCGCACCCCGAAAAAACAACCGACCCTGTTGACCAAGAGGCTGCGTCTGCGGCCTTTCCGCGGCAGCGATCTCGCGGCCATGCACCTTCTCTACGGCGATGCCGACAATCTGCGCTACTGGAGCGTCGAGGCGAGCCCCAACCTCGCCAACACCCGCAAGTCGCTGCCCTGGCATCTCGCCTACCGGCCGCGCCACTACGTGATGTGGGCAATCGAAGAGCGCGCCGCCCGCAAAGGCGACGGTCGCGGTGTCATCGGCATGATCAATTACCATCGCCGCGACCTGCGCGAAAAACGCGTCGATGTCGGCTGGCTGATGTTGCCGCAGCACCAGGGCAAGGGCTATGCGGCCGAGGCCGGACGCGCGCTGCTGCGCTACCTGGTCGACGAGCTCGGCATCCACAAGGTCGAGGCGCTGATCGCGCCGGACAACAAGCCGTCGGCCGCGCTCGCCAGGCGCCTGGGATTTCGCCTGGAGGGCGGGCCGATCCGCGACCGCTGGTTCGTCTCGGGCCGCTGGCTTAGCGTCAATATCTACGGCCTGCTCGCCGGGGAGGAACGGTAATGCGACCGGTATTCGATCCCAGTGCGGTTCACCACCTGAAGCATAAAGGCGCCGTCGATGCCGACGGCCATGTGCTGGAAGATGCGGGCCTGTGGGACCACTACATCGAGGCCAAGTACCGCGACCGCGCATTGCGCATGAAACGCGACGCCGACGGCCTGGAATATCTCGAGATCGGCGGCATGCCCAGCAAGCGCACACGCAAAGGCTACCCAGCCACGCTCGGCCGCATGGGCCAGAAGGATCTCGACGCCTTCAAGCCGCATCCCGACAAGACCTACGCCGCCAACATGCCGTACGGCGCATGCAATGCCGAAGAGCGCCTGAAACTTCTCGACGCCGAGGGACTCGATGCGGCGGTGCTCTATCCGACGCTCGGCATCCTGTGGGAGGCCGAGCTTTCAGATGTCGAGCTGAGCCAGGCCTACTGCCGCGCCTACAATCGCTGGATCGCCGATTTTTGCCGCGACTCGAAGGGCCGCCTGATCCCGATCGCGCACCTGTCTCTCGGCGATCCGGCCGCGGCCGCCAGAGAACTGGAACGCTCGGTGAAGGATCGGTGCCGCGGCGCCTTCGTGGTGCCCTTCGCCTCGACGCACAAGGCGCACGGCGATCCGGCGCACGATGCGATCTACGCCAAGGCCGTCGAGCTCGACGTGCCGATCGCCATCCATCCCGCCTTCGAGCCCTTCGCGCTGCGCTCGGCGCGCTTCGAGAACGGCCATCGCCTGTCGCTGCTCGCCGCGGCGACGGCAGGCGATGGCGTGCGCCAGGCCTTCACCACCTTCTTCGACTTCGCGACCTTCGACCGCTTCCCCAAGCTGAAGCTGGCGCTGCTGGAATCGGGCGCCGGCTGGATCGGCTATTGGCTCGACCGGCTGGACGGCGTGTCGACCGCCACCTTCCTGGGCGGCCGCGCGCCGTTACAGATGAAACCCAGCGATTATTTTCGCCGCCAGGTCTGGATCTCGGGCGATCCCGACGAGCGCACGCTGCCCGCCATGATGAAGACCTACGGCGCCGACCGCTTCTTCTGGGCGTCGGATTATCCGCATCCCGACCATACCGGCGATTACCTGCAGGCACTGGAGGAGATGGTGGACTCAGTCCCCATCCCGGCCCGCGCCGGTCTTTTGGGTGGCAATGTGCGCCAGGCGTTCGGCTTCTGAGAGTCACACTGCAACTTGCGAGAACCACGCTGTGCTTGCGCTTGCCTTGAAATGAGCCGGCCGGCACTATAACGCCGAGCACCTGGGAAGGCGTCGGAGGCTTGATGAAGTCGACGGTCGCTGGCGCTATGTTGCGTTTTGGTTTCGTGTTGTTCGCAGCCGCCGGGGCACTGTTCCTCGCTACGGCCGGACCGGCCCATGCCGACTGTACTCAGTCCGGCACGACCGTGACCTGCACCGGTCCCTCGCCGCTTGGCTTCACTGCCCCCGCCGGAGAGAACGGGCTCACCGTGACAGTACAGCCGGGCGCCGCGGTCGGCACTGGCGCCAGTGTGAATGGCCTCAGCCTGAACGACAACAACATCACCTCAAATCTCGGCAGCATTTCGGTCGGTAACTTCGGGTTTGCCATCGTTGCGGGCGTCAACAACCAGATCACCAGCTCGGGCACCATCACCGGTGGCACGGGCGCCGCCGGCATTTTCGCCAACAGCAGCGCCAGCGTGACCAACAGCGGCATCGTGACCGTCGGCGACGGCGGCGTCGGCATCGTGCTGATCGACACGGGCTCGATTGTCAACTCCGGCACCATCGCCGCCGGCGTCAGCGGCGGCAGCGGCAGCTTCGGCCTGCAGGGGCCCAACGTCACCAACACAAGCACGGGCAGGATCACCGTCACCGACGGCGGCGTGGGCATGTTCGGCACAGCCGATTTCGGCACCCTGACCAACAACGGCTCCATCGTCGCGGGCCCGGGAGGCATGGGCATCTTCAGCCTGGCCAACTCCCTCACCGTCATCAACAACGGTTCGATCACGGTCGGCGATTGCGGCATCGGCATCACTGCCGGCAACGGTAGCACCATCACCAATGCCGGCACGATTACCAACCGCGGCTGCGGTGGCACCGGCATCCTGGCCGGCAACTTCAGCACCACCACCAATACCGGCGCGATCACCGTCAGCGACGGCGGCATAGGCATCAATGCCGGTGGCGGCTCGACCGTCCTGAACAAAGGGACGATCACCGCCGGCGTCAATAGCGCCGGCATCGGTACCCTCGGCAACGCCGTCAACTCGGGCACCATCAACGTCGGCGACTCGTTCACCTTCGCCACCGGCGGCATGGTGGCCTTCGGCGACAACCTGCAGCTTGCCAACACCGGCACGATCACGGGCGGCACACTCACGCCGGCCATGATCATCCTCGGCAACAACGGCGTGCTCGCCAACAGCGGCACCATCGCGGTCGGCGATTCGGGCGGCGGCCTGATCGCCACGGGCAACAACGCCAGCCTCACGAACAGCGGCATGATCGCTACCGGCGCCGGCGGAATCGGCATCAACGCGCAGGGCAGCAATTCCACAGTTCTGAACAGCGGCACGATCGTCACCGGCGACAACGGCACCGGCATCCAGGTCGGCGACCCCAGCACCGTCGTCAATTCCGGCACGATCACCGTGGGCGTCGGCGGCACCGGCATCATGGGCGGCATCGACACGACGGTGACCAACAGCGGGACGGTCACGGTCGGCGCCAACGGCGTCGGCATCACGAGCGGCGGCAACATCCTCAACTCCGGCACGGTCAATGTCGGCAACTTCGCCATCGGCATCGCGGCCCAGGGCAGTGCCACCGTGACCAACAGCGGCACGGTCAATGTCGGCAACTTCGGCGCCGGCATCAGCGGCAGCGCCAACGTCCTCAACACCGGCGCGATCAGCGTCGGCAGCGGCAGCACCGGCATCGCCACCCTGGGCGGCAACGCCGCCGTGACCAACAGCGGCACGATCTCGGTCGGCGGGTTGGGATCCGGCATCGTGAGCGACAGCAATATCTTCAACGCCGGGACCATCAACGTCGGCACGGCCAGCGCCGGCATCCTCGCGATTGGCGCCAACCAGACCGTGGTCAACGGCAATACGATCAACACCTGCGGCGTCGGCATCCTGGCGATCGGCGGTTCGGCGATCACCAACAGCGGCAGCATCTCCGCCAACGGCTGCAACGCGATCGGCGTCAGCCTCGGTCAGGGCAGCACCCTTGCCAACAGCGGAACGATCACGGCATCGACCACGCTCACCATGACGCTGGGCGGCAACGCCACCGTGACCAACAGCGGCATCCTGAACGGCGCCATCGCGCTGGGCGGCACGGGCGGCAACACGCTGGTCAACGCCGGCCTGATCACGGTCGGCGCGCCCCTGACGCCGGGCGGCGGCGTCGCCCACCTCGTCGACGGCACTTTCACGCAGACCGCGTCGGGCGTGTTCACCACGCGCGTTTCGCCCAACAACGCGGCCGGCAACTACGACACTTTGCAAGTCGCCAGCAGCGTCG
>DATHNU010000174.1:0-3099 GCA_035485695.1 Reyranella sp.
GGGCGAGCGCCGAAGCGCGGCCAATGCCGCTGCCTGCGCCGGTGACGACTGCGATCTTTGCCATGGTTTCCTCCTCGAATAGCGGGACCCTAGCAGACTGGTGCGGCGAGGTTGAAGCGCCGGTTTGCCGGGTGCAGGTTCCAGGCATGTTGCGCCGTTCCTTCGTTGCCGGCCTGGGCGGGCTCTGGCTGCCCTCGGCCGCGCGGGCCGAACCGCCGCTGGCGGCCAATCCGTTCGCGCTCGGGATCGCGTCAGGCCGGCCGACTCCCGCTTCCGTCGTGCTGTGGACGCGGCTGATGCCGGAAGGTGAGCGGGGCGAGCGGCTGGTGGCGCCGGTACAGGTCGACTGGATGATCGCCGAGGACGAGGCCCTGCGGCGCGTCGTCAGCACCGGCCAGGCGGTCGCCGAGGCGCAATGGGCGCATTCGGTCCATGTCGAAGTCGGCGGGCTGAAGCCCGGCCGCCCCTACTGGTATCGCTTCGCGGTACGCGGCATGGCGAGTCCGGTCGGACGAACGCGGACGGCACCGGCGGGGAACGAGCGTCTGTCGCGCCTGCGCTTCGTCTTCGCCTCCTGTCAGCAATACGAACAGGGTTATTACACCGCGTTCCGCCACATGGCGGCAGAAGAAGCCGATCTCGTGGTCCATCTGGGTGACTACATCTACGAGATGTCGTGGGGGCGCGACCTGGTGCGGCGCCACGACGGTGGGCGGGCGACGACGCTCGACGAATATCGCCACCGTTATGCGCAATACAAATCCGACCACGACCTGCAGGCGGCGCACGCGGCCTTCCCCTGGATCGTCACCTGGGACGACCACGAGGTCGACGACGATTACACCGACGATATCTCGCCCCAGCAGCCTGACCACACCCGCTTCCTGGCGCAGCGTGCGGCTGCCTACCAGGCCTACTGGGAGCACATGCCGCTGCCGGTGTCGATGCAGCCCCGCGGTCCGGCGGCGCGGATCTACGACCGCTACCGCTTCGGTGATCTCGTCGAATTCCATGTGCTCGACGACCGTCAATACCGCGACCATCACGCCTGTCGAGCCGCTCTACCGCGCAACAAGGTGATGACGGAATGCGACGAGCGCGTCGATCCCAGGCGCACGATCCTCGGCAGGGCGCAGGAGGCTTGGTTGGCCGATGGGTTGGCGCGCGGCTCGACGCGCTGGAACGTCATTGCCCAGCAGACGCTGATGGCCCAGCTCGATCGCGGCACGCAAGGTCGTCGCGCCTTCTGGCACGACGGTTGGGACGGCTATCCGGCGGCGCGCCGGCGCCTGCTCGATGCCGTCGCCGCCTCGCCGGTGCGTGGTACGCTGGTGGTGAGCGGCGATGTCCATTCGTTTTGGGCGGCCGATCTCAAGCGCGACTTCGACGCGCCGGAGGCGCCCACCATCGCCACCGAGTTCGTCGGCGGTTCGATCACGTCGCAGGGCCCGGCCGACGCCCGCGTACAGGCCCAGGTCGCGAAGAACCCGCACGTCCGCTACGGCCGCGGCGGACGCTACGGCTACGCCCACGTGGCGCTCGATGCCAAGGCTGCCCACGTCGCTTTTCGCGCGGTCGACACGGTGAAGAGCGAGCAGTCGGCCCTCTCCACCCTGCAATCCTTCGCGGTGGAAGCGGGTAAGCCCGGCGTCGTGGCGGGCTAAGCGAGGCTCGCGAGATAGGCGCGCCAGCCACCCAGCGCCGTGATGTCGCGTGCGCCGGCGGTCGCATAGCTTTCGCAGAGGAAGCCCGTCACAGCGGAGCCGTCGGCCAGGCTGACGGCGCCCAGTCCCAGCGGCGCCGGGATCTTGCGCAGGAAGGCGCCGACCTGGGCGACCGGCAGGCTCCACACTTCGACCTCGATGGCGCTGCCCTCCGCGCCGACCCGCACAAGGCCGGGCCGATGTGGCGGCCCGCCGGGCAGGGCATAGAAGCGGTAATGAGGCGTCGTCTTGCTGGCGCTCTCCAGCCGGCCACCCAGTTCGACGAGCTGGCCGTTCAGCGGCAAGCCGCTCATGTGCGATCCGACCACGGCGATCGACATGCGGTCCTCGATCGCCACGGGATCGGCGTCGATTGGCGGCAGGCGGCTCGCGGTCTTGCCCAGCGGCAGCGGCAGGGCGCGCTGCCAGCGCGCGCCGAAGGCCAGCAGGGCGCGATCGGCATGTGGTTGGCCGATCAGGGTGATGCCGAAGGGCAGACCGTCGGGCCGGAAGCCCGAGGGCAAGGCGAGGGCCGACAGGCCGAAGAAATTCACGAAGTTGGTGTAATGGCCGAGATTGATGTTGTAACGCATCGGCTCGCGCTCGATGTCGGCTGTGCGATAGATCGTGCCCGCGGTCGGCAGCACGAGGAAGTCGAGGTCCTTGCTCTCGGCCTCGGCACGCGCCTTGAACGCGGCGAGCTTGTACTGGCCCTCGAAGGCATCGACTGCGCTGTACGTGCGGCCACGCAGGATGATCTCTCGGGTGGCCGGCCAGATCGCGGCCTCCGGGGCGCCTTCGATGAACGCGCCGACCGCAGCCGTCCGCTCGGCCACCCATGGCCCGCTGTAGAGCAGCTGGGCAGCGCCGAGAAAGGGCGCGTAGTCGATCTCGACCGCTGTGCCGCCCATGGCTTTCAGGCGCCCGATCGCCTGCGCGTAGAGCGCCTCATAGGCCTCGTCACCGAAGAACTCGGCATCCTTTGCACCCAGCACGCCGAAGCGGAACGCCTCGCCGATCGCCGGCATGGCGCACGGCTCGGCCAAAACCTTCAGCACCGCGTCGGCATCGGCGCAGGACAGCGCGAACACCGACATGCAGTCGAGCGACCGGCAGGCCGGCACCGAGCCCTCGTTGCTGATGAGGCCGAGCGTCGGCTTCAGGCCGACGATGTTGTTGAAGGCGGCGGGCACGCGGCCCGAGCCCGCCGTGTCGGTGCCGAGCGAGAAGCTCACCAGCCCCGCCGCGACGGCGACGGCCGAGCCGGAGCTCGAGCCGCCCGGAATGAAGGCCGCATCGAAAGGGTTGCGCGCCACGCCGTAGGGCGAGCGCACGCCCACCAGGCCGGTGGCGAACTGGTCGAGGTTGGCCTTGCCGACAACGATGGCGCCGGCCT
>DATHNU010000175.1:0-6718 GCA_035485695.1 Reyranella sp.
CACCTTGCTGCAGCTCGGCCTGATCCGGGAGCCGCTCGAGTTCCTGCTGTTCTCCGACTTCGCCGTCGTGCTGGCCTATGTCCACCTCTACACGCTGTTCATGGTGGTGCCGATCTTCAACTCGATGATGCGCATCGACCGTAGCCTGCTCGAGGCGGCGCGCGACGCCGGCGCCACCGGCTGGCAGGCGCTGCGCTTCGTCATCGTGCCGCTGTGCAAGCCCGGCATCGCCATCGGCTCGATCTTCATCGTCACCATCGTCATGGGCGACTTCGTGACGGTGCGCATGATGAGCGGCGGCCAGAGCGCCTCGGTCTCGCTGATGATGGTGAACGCCATGTCGCTGCTGCAGTATCCGGCGGCGGCGGCCAATGCCGTGGTCCTGCTGCTGCTGGTCCTGTTCACCGTCGCCGCCATGATGCGCATGGTCGACATCCGGAAGGAGCTGTGACGTGATGCACGGCCGCCGCGGTCCCGGTTTCTGGCTGCTCGCCGGCTTCTTCGGCCTGTTCGTGCTGTTCCTCTACGGGCCCACCATCACCATCCTGGTCCTGTCGTTCCAGGGTCCGACGGGCGGGCTCACTTTCCCGATGCAGGGCGTGTCGGTGCACTGGTTCGGCAACCTCTTCGAGAAGCAGATGGTCGGCGACTTCTCCGGCTCCTTCGAGCGCTCGATGGCCCTGGGCGTGGCCGCCATGCTGGTGACCGTGATCGCCTCGTTCTCGGCCGGCCTCGCCTTCCGCACGCGCTTCCGCGGCTCGGCACTGATCTTCTATCTCGCCATCGCCAGCCTGATCGTGCCCTCGGTCCTGGTCAGCCTGGGCATCGGCCTCTTGTTCCGCGTGATCGGCTGGGATCCTGCCTGGTACACCTCGGCGTTCGGCGCACACCTGACCTGGACCCTGCCGTTTGGGCTCCTGATCATGTTCGCCGTCTTCAACCGCTTCGACCGGCGCTACGAGGAGGCGGCGCGCGATCTCGGCGCCACCGCGTGGCAGACCATCCGCTACATCGTGGTGCCGATCCTGCTGCCCAGCCTGATCGGCGTCGGCCTGTTCGGCTTCACGCTCTCCTACGACGAGTTCGCCCGCAGCCTCTACACCTCGGGCACCTTCAACACCCTGCCGCTCGAGATCTACGGCATGACCACCAACGTCACCACGCCGGTGCTCTATGCCTTGGGCACGGTGACCACGGGCGTGTCCTTCCTGGTGATCGGCGTGGCGCTGGCATCGGTCGTCATGCTGCGCCGCCGCCGCGAGCGCCACGGCAGCGACGCCGGCAAGGCGGCATGAGCGGGGCGCCTCAGAGCGGGACGCGTCGCGCGCGCGTGCTACGGCTCGCCACGGCGGGGCCGCAGGACACGGCGCCCTTGGCGGCGGCCATCAGGGCAGGCGAGGTCGATCCCGCCACCATCGTGGCCATCGTCGGCAAGACCGAGGGCAACGGCTGCGTCAACGATTTTACCCGCGGTTATGCGACCCTCAGCCTGAAGCTGCTTTTAGCCGAAAGCCTGAAGTGCGCGCCGTCGGAGATCGACAAGAGGGTCGCCATCGTCATGTCGGGCGGCACCGAGGGCGGGCTGTCGCCGCATCTGCTGGTGTTCTGCCGCGAGCCCGCAGGAGCGCCCGCAGCGGGTCCGCGGCTTGCCATCGGTGTTGGCCTCACCCGCACCTTCGCCGCTGAAGAGATCGCCCGCGCGCCGCAGATCGAGGAAACAGCGTCGGCCGTGACGACGGCCATGAAAGACGCCGGCATCGCTTCGCCCGCCGACGTGCATTTCGTCCAGATCAAGTGCCCGCTGCTCACCAAGGAACGCATCGAAGAGGCGACGCGGCGCGGCGCCACCGTCGCGACCGAGGACACCTACCATTCGATGGCGCTGTCGCGCGGCGCTTCGGCGCTGGGTGTCGCGGTCGCGCTGGGCGAGGTGCCGGCCGCCGCCGCGACCGAGGCCGCGATCTGCCGTGACTGGTCGCTCTTCTCCAGGGTCGCCAGCACGTCGGCCGGCGTCGAGCTGTTGCGCAACGAGGTCATCGTGCTGGGCAATGCCGCCGGCTGGGCGGGCGACCTTGTGATCGACCACGACGTGATGAAGGACGCCATCGACGCCGACGCCGCACGCCGCGTGCTCGGCCGCCTAGGCGGCGAAGTCGTGGCCGTCCTCGCCAAGGCCGAAGCCTCGCCGTCCGGCGAGATCCGCGGCCGGCGCCACACCATGCTGGACGACAGCGACATCCATTCGACGCGCCACGCCCGCGCCCTGGTGGGCGGCGTCCTGGCCGGCGTGATCGGCGACACGCTGCTCTATGTCTCCGGCGGCGCCGAGCATCAGGGCCCCGCCGGCGGTTCGCCAGTGGCCGTTATTTGCAGGGTCTCGTAGGACCGCAGGCCCCAGGCTCGGGCATCAGGCCCCCCTCTTACTCGCCGACGTAAACCTCAGATCGATGATATGCGAGGTAGTTGCATTGTTCTGGTGCGAAGGCTTCCGTACGCCACGCCATGGGAGCTTCCGAGAATCCGAGTCGTGGCATAGCCAACTCGCCAAGCCCAAGGCGACGAAGATCGACACTGTCGAAGCGAGGAGAAACTCGAACTTCGCCGTCATCCTGGAACGTAATAAAGCCTCGGTCGAACAGCAGATCGGCGTCGGGCGTGAGCAATAATCCGTTCATTCCATCTAGACGCTCGGCCGCCGTTTCACACGATCGCCACGGCTTGATGTGGCTGGCGATCAAGAGGAAAGGGTTTGTGATTTTCGTAAGCCTGCACGCCTTTTCGATGGCTTCCACATTTGCGCGAAACCTGCCTTGCCCGCGTCGCGCCTGAATAACCGCTTCCTTCACGGTCGTGTCGAGGCCCGCGTCGGCAAGAATGCTCTTCTGCACGCGGTCGTCCAACTCCTCACTGACGACCCGAAACGTGAGGCTGTTGGCGCCACCGCGCTCCAGTAGCTGGTAGTTGATGGCCGACGCGGCGACGACGGCATCGAACACAGGCTTGGATACTTCAGCGAGATAGACACCTTGGTTGCCATCGCCTGTACTCGGCCGAATCGGGGAATACTTGTTCGGTAAAAGCGGACCCAAGACTTCGATCAATGCCTTGGGACGCACGGGTGGTTCGAGCTCCGTCCAGAAAACTGGCAAGAGCCAGCCTTCATTGTCCCAGTAAGCGCCCGTCGAGCCGAATTCGGTGGGCTTTGGTGCCGTGAACGCGAACTCCGCGACACGTCCAACGTAACGGACGACTTGATTGGCGTAGGACAGAACCAGATCGCCCGGATTGGCGCGCCTCATGTTGTCGTAGAATTGATTGCGCGTGCCCTTGCTCGTGGTCTTGGGCGACCAGAGATATTGCCCGTCAATTTCCTGGCGGGCCGTCTGTTTGTGGTTCACCCACCAGAACTGGGTCATGCAATGGGAAGCTTACCTCTTATGGTTGCAACGACAAAGCTCCGCCAACGAGCTGCGCGAGTCCACGCTGCCAGCGAGCGCCCTCGTTCGCATCGTCACGTGCCGCCGCTGGCACTCTCGAACCGGCGCCGCGTCGGGGGCAAACCGGAAGGCCGGCGCTTCAATTCCTGCCTTCGACCCTGAGGCTCGGTGGAGAGATTTCGTCGGCGGTACGGCCCCGGAAGTCGACATAGGGCGCATTTCGAATGAAGGCCTGCTGCGACTGCTGCAGGGATGCCGAAAGGCTGCTCCGGTCGATGGTCAGCACCTGACCATCCTTCACGACCTGCCGCCCGTCGACGAAGACGTGATGGACGGCGCGGTCGGCCGCGCTGAAGATGAAGCTTCGCAGCGGGTCGCGCAGCGGCCGCATGCCCGGCGCGTCGAGGTCGAGCAGCACCAGATCGGCCTTGGCGCCAACCGCAAGCCGGCCAAGGTCATCGCGGCCCAACGCCGTCGCGCCGCCGATCGTGGCCGCATGGAACAGCTCCGACAGCCAGACACCGCGCACGCTCCGGGCAGCCGCGCGCCCGAGGGTCGATGCCATGCGGACCTCCTCGGCCATGTTCTGCGGCTCGGTATCGGTGCCGAAGGCGACGTTGACGCCCTTGCGGATATAGCTGCCGACATCCTCCATCATCTGTCCGTAGCGGGAGAATACGACCGGACAATGAGCGATGGAGGTGCCGGTTTCGACGAGAATGTCGAGATCGAGACGGCTCCACCATTGCACCAGGGAATGGTGATCCAGGAAGATCGCATGCCCCAGCAGCGTATCGCGGCCGAGCAAGCCGTTTTGATGGAGCCACTGCACCGGCGTCACGCCGTGCCGTCGGACCATCTCGTGGAATTCCGGGATGTGCTGCGAGCAGTGCACCGTCATCTTGAGACCGCGCGCGCGGGCGGCGGCGAGGCTGTCGCGCAGCAGCTCCAGGCTGCAGGTGTCCACTTGCATGGGTGCAACCATGCCGCCGAGCCGCCCGGAGGGATGACGTTCCGCCCGGTCAACGACGTCGAGCGCGTTCGCAAAGTCGCGCCGGCCTTTCTCGAGGTCCCAGTCGTAGTCCAACCGATGCCCGGTCGGCACCGTCCACCTCGCGTCGCGATACATTGGCGCCGCGATGGCGCGGATGCCGGTGTCTGCCAGCAAGTCGAGCCAACCGTCATAGGCCACGGCGAGGTCGACAACGGTTGTCGCGCCGCTCTTCAGAAGCTCGGCAATTGCGTTCTGGGTGGACGCCCGATTGGCGACCAGCTGTGCCGGCGCGCCGCCTGCCTGTTCGCCCAGGCCCGAAGTCACGAAAACCGACTTCTCGTCGAGAATACCGGTCATGTAGAGGTTTGGATTGCCCAACTCCTCGATCAGGCCGCGGCCGATACTCTCCGATTGGAGATGAGTATGGACATTCACCATGCCCGGCATGACGCAGAACGTGCGTCCATCCATCAGATGGTCAAAATGTCCCGCGTAGCCCGGATCGAGATGGACAATGACATTGTCCTCGAACACCAGGTCGACGTCGTTGCGGAAATAGTGCTGACGCTGCTCGGCGTCCCAGGCCACCACCCACGGCGCGTTACGGATGCAGGTGACGGTCATGGCTTCTCCTGTGGCGGCTCAAAACGACGAAATACCGAGAAAGCATAGCGATTGCCGTGCCGCCGCCATAACGTCGTCGGCACGATCATCCTTCTTTCCGCGCTGCTTTCCCTGCTCCCTGTCGGCTATCGCGTCCGCGCTTTCCGGCGGGCCGGCCCGGACTAGCGAACCGGCGTGATCTCGAACGCCGAGCGCTCGCTGAAGACCATGGTGACCATGTCGCCGGGCCGGAACTTCGCCAGCTCCGCCTGTCCCTCCGGAGTCTTGATCCACGGCGAGCGGATGATGGCGCCGCTGCTGGGATCGACGATGTCGACTTTCTTCGCTGCCATGTCGGTGCGCACCACCATGCCGGACAGCGACCACAGTCTGGCGCGCATCTCGGTGCCCGGCAGGCCGGGCGCCCGCGCCGGATCGCTGAGGATCGACTGCGCCATCTCCGTCATCTCGGGCGTGGTCTTGGCGACGAGATAGTCCATGACGCGATAATAGCGCATGTCGACCAGCTGGCCGGGTTTCAGGGAGCCGAAATCGGTGACGCGATCGATCGCCTTGAAGGTGAGCGTATCGCGCTCCGGACTCTGGACCACAACGGTGCGGTTGGCCGGATTGATGGCCAGGATGGTGCCGCGGATGGCGATCTCGTCGACCTTGGACAGTTCGGGGAGCGGCTCGCAGCGGGCGCTGCCCGCTGCAGCGACGGCCGATATCACCGCGGCGAAGGCCATGGCCAACCGAAGAAAAGTGCTTCTCAACATGATACCTCACGCGTGTGGGTCGATGGGGATGCGAACATGCTCGCGTGTTTACCTGACATTCCAGAGCGGCGCAGGCGTCCGACCTTGATCCGGCTCAAGCCGCGACGGACGAACATCCCCCGGGCTTCTCAAGGTGACGATGTGCTTGAACCCTCCCTTCCTCAAGACGCCAAATCCTCAACGCCGGCGCTGGCGCCGACAGCTTATATCACCGCTCTTCCGGCCAACGGTCGTTCACGGCGCCGACGAAGCGCACTTCTTCTTGAGCGATTCGAACAGCATCTCCGTGGGCTCACCGGTTTCGGCCTCGCCGGCAGCGACCTGGAACTTGCTGATCGCCGCGCGCGTCGCCGGACCGAGCGTGCCGTAGGTGGTGCCGCTATAGAATCCGAGATCGCGCAGGAGAATCTGAATGGCCTTGGCCTGGTCCGTCTTGTCGGTGGGCCAGGCGCCGATGTCGACCGTGCACGTGCTCTTCCGCGGCTCGGACTTTTCCGCCGTCGAGGCCGTGGGGTCCCCGTTGCTTGCCTCGCTTTGTGACGGCGACGAAGACACCGCAGGGGCCTGCACGGGCTCCTGCCGGCTCGGCGCGGTCGCTGCGGATTCCGCCGGACGCGGCGGCAGCTTCAGCCCCGGCGCGGCCTGCGCCGGCTCGACCGGTGCTGCCTTCGAAATTGCAGGAGCCGTGCGGTCGCTTGCGGGCGCGCTTGGAAGGCTGCCCTTTCCCCTTATCCAGAGGGCGACGCCCGCCGAGCCGAGCAGCGCCAGCACAACCGCGTAGGCCACGAAAGGCATCACCGGCCTGCGCGTGTCTTTCCCCTCTTCGGAAGTCGTCGCCATGAGATCGCTCTCTCTTTCGCCCGAACTCCGACTATGGACGCTACCGAGGACCGGGCCTGCCTTCA
>DATHNU010000176.1:0-5578 GCA_035485695.1 Reyranella sp.
CGCCGTGCGGCCGGTGCTGAAAAGCCTCGAGCAGCATCTCTATGTGCTGTCGACCTTGGCCTTCGCCCTGATGGTGCAGCAACTCACCGCCATCGAATGGGGCACCGACGCCCAGCCCTTTCCCCGCCTGATCCCGATCGGGCCGGGCTGGCTCGATCAGCAGTTCTGGCTGCCGCTGCTGGCCTGCGCCGTCACCATCGTGGGCCTGGAACTGCTCTATCGCCACACGCTGATCGGCCGCGCCTTCCTGGCGATCGCCGAGGACAGCTATGCCGCCCGCGCGCTCGGTCTGCCCGAGCAGAGGCTGCGCATGGCGAGCTACGCCCTGGCCGGCGTGATCGGCGCGCTGGCGGGCTTCACCGGCGCCGAGATGCTTCTGGCCTTCTTCGGCAACCAGGCGATCCTCAACTTCTACGGCTTCGTGCCGGTCGCGCTGGGCGGCATGGGCTCCAACCGCGGCGCCTTGATCGGCGGCCTGGCGCTCGGCCTGTTCCAGCAGGCGGCGAACTTCCTGGTCGGCGGCATATTCGCCGCGGTCGCCGTGTTCGTCGTCTTCATCGTCGTCCTGCTGCTGCGGCCCGAGGGGCTGGCCGGCGCGGCCACGGCGCGTCGCGTGTGATGGACGCGAGCGCCCCTCCCATATCGGTTCGCGCGGCCGCCCCCAGTCGACTCGCCAGAATCGAGGCCGTGCTTCCCTGGGCAGCCCTGGCCGTGGCCGGCGTCGGCCTGCCGCTTCTCGACGATTCCTACTTCGGCGTGATCGCCCAGCGCGCCTGCATCTACTGGATCCTGGTCGCCGGGCTGAACCTGGTGGTGGGCTTCGCCGGCCAGATCGCCATCGGCTGGGTGGCGCTGCTGACCCTCGGTGCCTACACGACCGCCGTGCTGACCGCCGGCACCGTGACGACGGAATGGAATCCCTTCCTGGCGCTCGCCGTGAGCGGCGTGGTCGGCGCGGTGTTCGGCGTCGTCGTCGGCCTGCCGGCGCTCCGGTTGCGCACCTTCTACTTCGCCATGACGACCCTGGGCTTCGCCACCATCGTCACCCAGGTGGCGCTGGCCTGGAAGAGCGTGACCGGCGGTGGCATCGGCACGGCCGGCCCGGTATTTCCCTGGCCGTTCGACCCGGGCTGGGGCTTCTACTATCTCTGTCTCATCCTGGCAGCACTCGCCACCTGGATGACGGCCAACATCGCCAGGAGCCGCTTCGGCCGCGCGCTGGTGGCGATCCGCGACGCCGAGGTGGCGGCCGAGGCCTCGGGCATCGCCAAGCCCGCGCTCCTGATGGCGGTGTTCGTGTTCAGCGGCGCGCTCGCCGGCGTGGCGGGTGGACTATTTTCCTCGCTGCAATCCTACATCACGCCCGACGCCTTCACCTTCGACCTGTCGGTGCTGTTCTTCATCGCCATCCTGATCGGCGGCCGGGGGTCCATCATGGGGCCGCTGCTCGGCACCATCATCCTGACGGTGCTGCCGGAGTTTGCCGCCCCCCTGGTCGCCTGGTCGACGTTTCTCTACGCCGCCCTGCTGCTGCTGATCGTGCTGATCATCCCCGGCGGCATCGCCGACCTTCTGGACTACAAGAACCGTCGGCCGCTCGAGCGCCATCGCGAGATCGTTCCCCGCCCCGAGCTTTTAGCGCGCGTGCTCGACCGGCGCAGCGGCGGCAATGTGCTGAGCCTGAGCCATATCGAACTGAGCTTCGGCGGCGTGCGGGCCATCGATGGGCTGGATCTAGAAATCCGGCCGGGCGAGGTGCATGGGCTGATCGGACCCAATGGCAGCGGCAAGACGACGACCCTGAACGTCATCTCGGGGTACTACGCCCCGCAGGCAGGCGAAGTGAGGATGGGCGCCGCCATCCTGCCGCCGCGCGCCCCGCATCTGCGCGCAGGTTACCGGATCGCGCGCACCTTCCAGACGCCGCGGCTGATCGGCGGTGCGTCGGTGCTGGATAACGTGATGATCGGCGGCACGATCGACGGGCAGGGCAGCTTTGCCGAATCGCTGCTGACCCTGCCGCGCCACCAGCGTGACGAGAAGCAACTGCGCGACGCCGCGCTGCAGGCGCTGGCGGCCGTGGGGCTGGAGCAGCTTGCCGCAGTGCGCGCCGATCGGCTGCAGCACAGCGAATTGCGCTTCATGGAGATCGCGCGCGCCCTCATGCTGCGCCCGACCTGCCTGATGCTGGACGAGCCGGCGGCCGGCCTGTCGGCGGACGAGATCCGGCGTCTCGGCGCCTTGATCGTCGCCATCAGCCGGGAAGGCACGGCGGTACTGCTGGTCGAGCACCACGCCGACCTGATCTTCGATATTTGCGATCGCGTGACGGTGCTCAATCTCGGCAAGGTTTTGGCAGCGGGCACGCCGGCGGAGATCCGCTCGCATCGGGAGGTGGTGAGTGCCTATCTCGGCGCCTGAACCCCTGCTTGAGGTGAGCGGCCTGTCTTCCGGCTACGGCAAGATCGGCGTGCTGCGCGGCATCGATCTCCGGGTGGGCGCGGGCGAGGCCGTGGCGCTGCTGGGTCCCAACGGCGCCGGCAAGACCACGCTGCTGCGCGCCGTCTCCGGCCTGCTGCCGCGCTCCGGCACCATTCGCTTTGCCGGCAAGGACATGGCGGGCGCCAGCCCGCGCGACACGGTGCAGGCCGGCCTGGTGCATGTCGTCGAGGGGCACCGCGTGTTCACGCAGCTCTCGGTGTTCGACAATCTGCTGTTGGCCGGCTACGGCATGAAACGCGACGAGCGCGCCACGCAGGTCGAGGAGGCGCTGGCCTTCTTTCCGGAAATCGCCGCCAAGCGGCAGGATCGCGCCGGCACGCTGTCGGGCGGCCAGCAGCAGATGCTGGCGGTGGCGCAGGGCCTTGTGCGCCGGCCGCGCCTTTTGATGCTGGATGAGCCCTCGGCCGGCCTGTCGCCCGTCCTGGTCGATCGCGTCCTGGCGGCGGTCGCGCGGCTGCGCGAGGATGGCACCGCCGTGTTGCTGGTCGAGCAGCTGATCGAGAAGGCGCTGGCCGTGGCCGACCGGGTCTATGCGCTGGCGCGCGGCTCGATCGTACTCGAAGCCCGCACCGACGAGCCCGATCTGCCGAACCGGCTGGAACACGCGTACTTCGGGCAGGACGTCAACGCGCCGCTGGCGTCTTAGGGCGCGTTCGCCTCCTTCACTCCTTCAGCCGCAGCTTGCCCATATAGTCGCGCTTGCCGAGCGGCACGCCCTTCGAGCGCAGGATGTCGTAGGCGGTCGTCGCGTGGAAATGAAAATTCGGCAACGAGAAGGACAGGAGGAAGCCCTCGGCCTTGAACGGCAGCTTCATGTCGCGCACCTGGAAAACCACGTCCTTTCCTTCGAGCGCGTTCACGTCCGCGGGCGCGATCTGCTGCAGCGCCGCGCGGGCATCGGCGATCGTTTTCTGCAGGCCGGCATAGTCGAGCGGCGGTATCTGCCCTTGCGGCGCGAACGAGCCTTGCTGCGCACCGCGCACGGCGCCCAGCGAATGGTGGGCGACGGACGTTATCTGGAACCGGAACGGCAGCATGTCGGCAAACAGCCGGGTTTCGACGATCTCGTTCGGGTCGATGTTCCTCTCGCTGCAATGGGCGAGGCCGCGGCTGAGGAAACCTTCGACGCCGCCCAGTGTCTGCAGGAAACACGCCACGCTCGAGTCATAGAGTGATATCGCCATGATGCAGGCCCTCCTGGTCCGGTCATTCTCGCCGGCTCTTGTGACGAAACAACCATTTCCTCATGAGGCCATGAGCGCTTCAGCGCTTCATCCGGCCCGGCCGGCAGTCTAGTCTGCAGGTTAATCAAATCCTGCCCAGGAGACACCTCATGATCGACCTCTACTACTGGCCGACGCCGAACGGCTGGAAGATTTCCATCATGCTCGAAGAGTGCGGGCTGCCCTACAATCTCAAGCCGGTGAACATCGGCACCGGCGAGCAGTTCAAGCCGGAGTTCCTGAAGATCAGCCCGAACAACCGCATGCCGGCCATCGTCGACCACGAGCCGCCGGGCGGCGGCGCGGCGGTGTCGGTGTTCGAATCGGGCGCGATCCTGCAATACCTCGCCGAGAAGGCCGGCAAGTTCCTGCCCAAGGATCTGCGCGGCAAGTACGAGGTGCTGCAGTGGGTCAACTGGCAGATGGGCGGCCTGGGGCCGATGGCCGGTCAGGCCAACCATTTCAACATGTATGCGCCGCAGTTCAATCCGCCCGAGGCTCTCAAGTACGGCCAGGATCGCTACAGCAACGAGGTCAACCGCCTGTTCGGCGTGCTCAACAAGCGGCTGGCCGACCGCCCGTTCGTGGCCGGCGACTTTTCGATCGCCGACATGGCGATCTGGCCATGGGTCGTGGGCTTCAAGAATTTCGGGCAGAAGCTCGAGGACTTCCCGGCCCTCCAGAAGTGGTTCGAGGACGCGGTGGGCAGGCGGCCGGCGGTCGTCAAGGGCAAGGCGGTCGGCGCCGAGCTGCGCCAGACGCCCGGCATCAACACCGACGAGCAGCGCAAGATCCTGTTCGGCCAGACGGCGTCGGTGGTTCGCTGACAATGTCAGCAATGCTGATGCTGACATGAATTGACAGGAGGAAAGTCCAGAAAGGCGGCCTCACCCTGGAGGTCGCCATGGCGCTGCCCTGCCGCAAGCCCAGTCCGGATTTCGATTTCTTCATGGGCATATGGGCGTGCCGGCACCGCTATCTCAGGCATCGGCTCGCGGGCTGCAACGACTGGATCGAGTTCGACGGCAGTTGCGCAGCGCGGCGGATCCTGGACGGCTACGGCAACATGGATGAGGCCGACATCGCCTTGCCGGGCGACCGCTATCGCGGCATGAGCCTGCGCACCTACGATCCCGATCGGGATCGCTGGTCGATCTACTGGCTCGACAGCCGCCGGCCCGGCGTCCTCTTTCCGCCGGTGGTCGGCGGCTTCGACAAGGGCACCGGCACTTTCTATGGCGACGACGAGCACGACGGGCGCGCGATCCGCGTGCGCTTCCTGTGGTCGCGCATCACGCCGCAATCGGCGCGCTGGGAGCAAGCCTTCTCGCGCGACGAAGGCACCTGTTGGGAGACCAACTGGACCATGGACTTCACGAGGGTGTAACGACCATGACGGACAAGATCTTTGCCGTGATCCGCACGCGCGGACCGTGCTGGAACGACTCCCAGCCCCTCGAAGGCCAGGAGGATTGGCCGCCGCATGCCGACTATATGAACGCGCTGGTGGCCGGAGGCTTCATGCTGCTGGGCGGGCCGCTCGCCGGCACGCGCGACGTGCTGCTGATCGTGCGCGCCGGGAACGCGGCGGCGGTCGAGGCGCGCCTGGCGGCGGATTGCTGGACCGTCAGGAATCTGCTCGTCACGCGTCAGATCACACCGTGGGAACTGAGGTTGGGTTCGCTCGGCGACCCTTGACGCTCGGCGGACGGACAACCACGTTGGCGATGCCCCTCGCGGTGAAGAGGAGGGGCGGGAGGCATTGCCATGCAAGCACAGGAACGCGAGCTCATCACCGGCCTGTTTGGCCGTTTGCAGCCGTTCGAAGCCCAGCCGCGTGACGGCGAGGCCGA
>DATHNU010000177.1:0-4104 GCA_035485695.1 Reyranella sp.
GCCGGTGCTGGCGATGTTCGAGGATCTTCACTGGATGGATCCCAGCTCAGGCGAGCTGCTCGACCGCGTCATCGCGCGTCTCGACCATATGTCCGGGCTGCTGATCGCGACCTGCCGACCCGAATTCCAGCCCAACTGGACGGACAGGCCGCGCGTCTCGACGTTGGTCCTGCCGCGTCTCGGTCGACGCGACGCCGAGGCGCTGGTGCGTGCACTCGCCGGCCCCGCTCCGCTGGTACCCGACACGCTGGACGAGATCCTCGAACGCACCGACGGCGTGCCGCTGTTCCTCGAAGAGGTCACCAAGGCCGTGCTCGAGGCCGACGGTACAATGGCGCGGGGCGCTGCCGCGGTCCCGAGCGGCGCATCGGGCGGCGGCCGGCTCGCCGTGCCCGTGAGCCTGCAGGCGTCGCTGATGGCGCGGCTCGATCGGCTGGGGCCGGCGGCGCGCGAGGTGGCGCAGACCGCGAGCGCGATCGGCCGCGACTTTTCCTACACGCTGGTCGCTGCCGCGGCGCCAAGCAGCGAAGCCGAAACGCGGGTCCATCTCGACCAGCTCGTCGCCGCCGGCCTGGTGTTCCAGGTCGGCACGCCGCCGGCCGCGTCCTACCAGTTCAAGCACGCCCTGGTGCAGGACACGGCCTACTCGACGCTGCTGCGCGGCCCGCGCCAGGCGCTGCACGAACGCCTCGCCGCCGCGCTCGAAAGCCGGCTGCGCGAAACCGGCGACGGCGAGCCGGAAATCCTGGCGCATCATTTCGCCGAGGCTGGCCAGGCCGAGCGCGCGGCGGCGTACTGGCTCGATGCCGGGCGGCGCGAGGCGGGACGATCGGCGAATATCGAGGCCATCGCCCATCTCCGGCGCGGCATAGACGCATTGGTCCCGGTCGCGGAAACGCCCGGCCGGCTGGAGCTCGAGCTGGCGCTGCAGCTGGCGCTCGGGCCGTCGCTGATGGCCAACGAGGGCTTCTCGAGCGCGCACGGCGGAGCCGCCTACCTGCGCGCCCAGTCATTGGCCGAGCGCCTGGGCGACGATCGCGCCCTGTTCGCGGCGGCCTGGGGTCGCTGGATGACGACGGCCCAGGGCCCGCTCAACGACAAGGCGGTAAGCGACATCGTCAAAGAGCTGTTCCGCGTGGCCGAGCAGATCAACGATCCCGGGTTGCGTCTGCAGGCGCACCATGCCGCCTGGGTGACGACGCTGTGGCTGGGCGATCCCGCCGCCACCCACGATCATGTGAGCAAAGGCCTGGCGCTTTACGATCGCGAGAAGCATGGCCGGCACGCCGTGCTCTATGGCGGCCACGACCCGGCAGCGTGCGGCAGCGGGCACGACGCCATCGCGCTCTGGATCATGGGCTATCCCGACCAGGCGGTGGCGAGCCTGCGCCGCAGCATCGCCTTCGCCAACGATCTCGGCCATGCGCCGAGCGTCGCCCATGCGCTGTGGCTGGCGGGCTTCGTTCACATGATGCGACGCGACGCGCCGGCGGCCCTGCAAACCGCCGAGCGGCTGGTGACCTTGGGCAGCGAGCACGAACTCGCGGTCTACCGGGTGGCGGGCCGCGTGCTGCGCGGCTGGGCGCGCACCTTGCTCGGCGCGCCTGAAGAAGGCCTGGCCGAGATGCGCCAGGCGACGGAGGTTTACCGGTCGCTGGCCGGCGTGATGTCCGGTCCCTTCCTGGTGGCGCTGGCCGATCAGGAACGGCGCGCCGGAAATTTCGACAGGGCCGAGGCGACCCTCGTGCAGGCCCGGATCGTCATCACGCATCGCGGCGAGCAGCTGTGGGTCGGCGGCTTCCTGCGCTCGAGCGGCGACCTCGCGGCGAGCAGGCCCTCGCCCGACCTCGCGGAGACGGAGCGGCTCTACGAGGAGGCGCGCGCGATCGCCCATCGGCTGGGCGGCAAGTCGGTCGAGCTGCGGGCGGCGAGAGGCCTGGCGCGGCTGTGGCTGCGACAGGGCAAGGTGCGGGAGGCCCACGAGCTTCTGGCGCCGGTCTTCGGCTGGTTCAGCGAAGGCTTCGACACGCTCGATCTGAAGGAAACGAAGGCGTTGCTGGAAGAGATTGATCGACGAGGAGTGCCCGCGCCGAAGATCGACCCCCGGGACATCACACGAGATCGCGCGGGATAGAACGGTCCCATTCGCGGTGACAGACTTCGCTGGTGCCTTCCCAGGCGCGCAGCGATGCCCGCAGCACGAGGGCCTCGCGCGTGCAGGAGAGCCGCATCCGGGTCTCGATGCGCACCTGCCAGGCATCGCGCCGGATCGTCTCGGTGCGCTGCATTTCGGCCGTGGCGCTCAGCGGATCGTCATCCTTGATATCGAACGCGAACTTGCCCTCGCTGCCCAGTTCGAGCCCGAGGCGATCGATGCGCGCGAGGCCCGGACGGATCACCGTGGGCCGTTCGGGCGCTGCCGTCTCGGGGCCGGGCAGCGACGGCAACGTGGCGTCCGCGGCCTGCGGCGGGCGCACCGGCAGATCGAGCGTGCCGCCGAAGATCGTGAGCGTCGCCACTTCGGGCGCGGGCCAGATCATCGGCCAATAGGCGGTCGAGAGCGCCAGCCTGATGCGGTGGCCAGCCGGAAACACGACGCCGGCATCGTTGAGCTGGATACGAACCTGGTAGCGCTCGCCCGGCACCAGCGGCTGCGGCGTTTCGTGGCCCTCGCGATGCGTGAGGTTCTGGACGCCGAAGCTCACGCGCAGCGACTCGGCCGACGGATGCACGTCGCACAGCCGGGCCGCGAGGTTTGCGATCGGCCTGTCGGACGCGATCTCAAGGGTGAGGATTGCCGCGCCCAGGATCTCGATCGCCTCGTCGAGCGGCAGCGTCTCGAAGACCAGCGAGCGCTCGTCGTCGGCGCGCTGATCGCCGGCCTGATCGGCGGCACGCCCGAACGGACACCAGCTGCCGGCATCCTTGCCGACCGTTTGCGACGAGCACACCGCGCGTGCGGCAAGTGGCGCGCGCGCGGGGCGCAGCCCGTCATCGGTCAGGAACATGCGCAGCGGCTTGCTCTGTGGCGGCGGCCAGGACGGCTCGGCCACCCAACGTCCGGGCAAGGTTTCGTGATAGGTTGCGGGTTTCACGCTGTCGGTCATCCAGGCGCGCAGCATCGGCTCGTCCATGACGCCGGTCTCAGCGCCCTTCAGCCAATGATCCCACCAGCGCAGCATGTCCTGCAGGAAGCCGATCTGCGGGCCGGGCAGCGCAAAATGCGGATAGGCATGGGCCCACGGCCCGATCAGGCCCTTGCGCGGGACCGCGAGCCGTTCGAGGAGGCGCGGAATGGCGTTGGTGTAGCCGTCGGTCCAGCCGCCGACCGCGTATACCGGGCACTGGATCGCGGCGTAATCCTCGCCCACCGAGCCATGCTGCCAATAGGCGTCGCGGCGCTGATGCCGGGTCCAGATTTCCAGGAACAGCGGCACGTTCGCCAGACGCTCCAGCCACATCGCCCGCCAGCGATCGCCGACCAGTGTCGGATCGGGCGGATGGCACATCGCGCCGAAGAAGAACGCCGCCCAGCCGAAACCCGCGTTCAGCTTGGCGCCGCCCATATAGTGCACGTCGTCGGCGTAGCGATCGTCGGTCGAGCAGATCGTGACGATGGCCTTGAGCGCCGGCGGCCGCAGCGCCGCAACCTGCAACCCGTTGAAGCCGCCCCACGAGATCCCCATCATGCCGACCGCGCCGCTGCACCACGGCTGGTTGGCCAGCCAGGCGATGATCTCGATGGCGTCGTCCTGCTCCTGTTGGGCGTACTCGTCGGACAACAGGCCGTCGGATTCGCCGCTACCGCGGATATCGACCCGCACGCCGGCATAGCCATGACCGGCCAGCCACGGATAGGTGAGCGCGTCGCGCTCATAGGTGCCGTCGCGCTTGCGGTAGGGCAGATATTCCAGGATCGCCGGCACCGGACTCTGCTCGGCGTCCTCGGGCAGCCAGATGCGGGCAGCGAGCGTCGTGCCGTCCTTCAGGGGGATCGTCGTGTGCTCGATGATGCGGACGGCGCGGGGAAAGGTCGTGACGATCAAGACGGCTTTACCCTTCCAGTCCGACGAGCTTCAGGCTGAGCGCGCGCAGCCGGCGCCG